>JBCCRV010000088.1:0-15480 GCA_039201085.1 Myxococcota bacterium
ACCAAAATGGCCAGCGCATCGCGATCTGCACACCGGTGAACATCACTAGCATTCGCGGCCGCGAAGCCCGCTTCGAGGATGCACGCACGGGCGTTCGCTACCGCTACATCATGCACCGCAGTGCGCGTACAACAATCGATCAGCATGTGGCCCGCTACTTCGGAACGGGGTGCCCGGACCTCAACCAGCTCACGCCCGAGGACCTCTCCGGTGTGCAAACGGGCCAGGTATACCAGGGCATGACGAAGCAGGGCGTGGTCCTGGCCCTCGGCTACCCGCCCGAGCACCGGACCCCCACCCTGCATCAGGACGTCTGGCGCTACTGGCAAACGCGCATGGGCACCTTCGAGGTGTACTTCTCAAACGGCGTAGTAACGGGCATCCGTCGCTGAGGACGCGTCGCGCTCAGCGAACGTGAAACCGCTCACCTGATTTCACGCGGTCCAATAGGCCCTGCGCAGGCGCAAAGCGTTCACCGTACTTCTGCTGCAAACGCTCGAGGCGCTCGACGATCGGCGCTGCGCCCTCGGCGTCCGCAACGCGGAACGGGCCGCCGCGGAAGGGCGGAAAGCCGAGGCCGAAGATGGCGCCAATGTCCCCGTCGCGGGGGCTTCGCAGGATGCCTTCGTCGAGGCAGCGCACGGCTTCGTTCACCATCATTAGCAGGCAGCGCCACTGAATATCCGACTTGTCGACGGCCTTCTTCTTGGGCTTCACGCCGAGCAGCTTGTACACGCTCGCGTCCGGGTCGCCGGCTTTGCCCTGGTCGTATTCGTAGAAGCCGCGGCCGTTCTTCCGGCCTTTTCGGCCGTCCGCCACGAGCGCCTCAAAGCCTTTCGGCGGCGCCATGCGTTCGCCGAAGGCGTCCACCATGATGCGGCCCACCTTCTCGCCGACGTCAATGCCGACTTCGTCGGTCAGTTTGAGCGGACCGACGGGAAAGCCGGCGTCAACCATCGCCCGATCGATCACATCGATGGGTGCGCCCTCCGTTAGCAGGTGCGCGGCTTCGTTCATGAGCGGCGCAAGGATGCGGGTGGTGTAAAAGCCCGGTCCGTCGCCGACGACGATCACGGTTTTTCCTTGGGCGCGCCCGAGGGCCACGCAGGTTGCCGTCGTTTCCGCAGACGTTCCGGGATGCTCCACGATCTCCAGCAGCGGCATCTTCTCGACGGGCGAAAAGTAGTGCATGCCGATGACCCGCTCCGGCGTCGACGATGCTTCGGCGATCGCGCCGATCGGAAGCGATGAGGTGTTCGAAGCAAAGATCGCATTCGGCGCCGCCGCTTCGACGTCGCGCACCATCTGGCGCTTGAGTTCGAGGTCCTCAAAGACGGCTTCAACGACGATTTCGCAGCCGGCAAAGCCCGAGTAGTCCGTCGTGCCGCCAATGGCGCGCATGAGCCTGCCGCCTTCGCTTCGGCTCAAGCGCTTTCGGCGTACACGCTTATCGACAAGCTTCTGCACGTAGCGCAAGCCCGCCATCACGCCCTTCGCGTCGCGGTCCTTGAGGCGCACGCCCAGGCCCGCCTTGTCGGCCGTGACGTACGCGATACCCGCGCCCATAAGCCCGGCGCCCAGCATGCCGATGGTCGTGAGCGGCTTCGGCGTAGCGCCTTTGCCGTCGCCAAAGGTCTGCTTCTTCAGCGCTTGCGTCGCGTGAAAGATCGAACGAAGGGCGATCGACTCGGGCGTCACGATCAGCTCGCCGAAGGCGCGCGCTTCCGCCTCGTATCCGGCGGCGGGGCCCTTTTCCAGACCGACGCGGACCACGTCGAGAATGCGCTCCTGCGCGGGGTAGTTTTCGCGCGTCTTCTTGCGCAGCTGCTTTCGCGCTTGGTCGAAGAGCACATGCCTTCCGATCGGATTTCGCGAGAGCACGCGCTCCGTGATCTCTTCCCGGTCCGTAAGCTGGTCGAACCAGTTCGGTGATTTCGACTTCGGCGCCGAACGCGCGAGACGGATCGCTTCGTCGACGACGATCGCGGCGGGCACAACGGCGTCCACCAAGCCGAGACGGCGCGCCTTCTTCGCGCGCACGTGCTTGCCCGTAAGTAGGAGGTCGAGGGCCTGCTGCACACCGATCAGCTGGGTGAGTCGTTGCGTTCCGCCAGCGCCCGGAAGCAGACCGAGCTGGCATTCGGGAAGGCCGAGGCGCGTGTGATCGGCGTCGGACGCGACCCGCCCATGACACGCCAAGGCAAGCTCCAAGCCGCCGCCAAGACAAGCACCGTCGATCGCGGCGACGACGCGCTTCGTGCACGCTTCCAAACGGGCGAACGCGTCTTGGCCTTCGCGCGAGAGGCGCGCGCCGTCTTCGGCGGACTGAACCTCGTCCAGCATGCCGATGTCCGCGCCCGCGATGAACGAGTCTTTCTTGGCCGACGCGACGACGATCGCACTGACGCCCTCGTCTTGCTCGAGCGAGTCTATCAGCGCTTCAAAGAGCTGCGCAGACCCGGCCTTCAGCGTGTTCACCTTTTCCCCGACGACGTCGAAGAAGACGACGGCCACGTCGCCGCGTCTCTCGACCCGAAAGTCCTCTGCCGGCAACGCGGGCTCGGCGCCCGCCGGCGCGACTGCGGGCCGCTTCGCCCGCGCGGACTTCGCCGACGTCGTCTTCGCGGCCGCCTTCCTATTGGCCCGCGATGACGGCGCGCTTTTTTTCACCGCGGTGCGCTTGGCGCTCGCGTTCTTCGGTGCAGTCTTCTTGGTGCTGGCCTTCTTGGCGGCGCCTTTCCTCGACGCGGTCTTCTTGGCGCTGGTCTTTTTTGCGGCGCCTTTCTTCGCAGGCGCCTTCGCGCTGGCGCGCGCCCGAGCGGGTTTCTTTCTTCCGTCGCTCATGCCGCCTCCAGGACCAGCGACGCGCCGAGGCCGCCCGCAGCGCAGGCGGTTACGAGCGCCGTTCCTCCCCCGCGCCGACGAAGCTCGTGAAGCGCCCCGGAGATTTGTCGCGCACCGGTGGCGGCGAAGGGATGGCCGAGTGCGATCGAGCCGCCGTTCACGTTCCAGCGGTCCCACTTCACTTCACCGATGGCTTCGCTCCGGCCGAGGTGCTCTTCGGACCAGGCCTTCGACTCGAAGGCCTGCGTGTTCGAAAGCACCTGCGCCGCAAACGCTTCGTGCATGTCCACGAGATCGATGTCCGCGAGCGTCATGCCGGCGCGTTCGAGCGCCAGGGGCGTGGCGTAGCTCGGACCCATGAGCAGCTGGCCCGCCGGATCGAGGGCCGCAAAGGCGTAGCTGCGCACAAAGCCCAGGGGTTCGTAGCCAAGGGCCTTCGCGCGGTCTTCGCGCATGACGAGGAGCGCGCTCGCGCCGTCCGTAAGCGGCGAGCTATTGGCCGCCGTGACCGTGCCGCGCTTCCGGTCAAAGACCGGCTTCAAGCGCGCGTAGTCCTTGAGCTCACCGTCGCGCGGAAGGTTGTCGGCGTCGAGCGATGTGCGAAAATCCGGCGGCACAAAGACCTCCATCACGTCGTCCATCCGTCCCGCGGCGTAGGCCGCGAGGGCGCGCTGATGGCTCTGGTGCGCAATGCGATCTTGATCTTCGCGCGCGATGCCGTTCTCCTTCGCCATCTTCTCGGCGCTCTCGCCCATCGTCAGGCCCGTCGAGGGCTCCTTGATGGCCGGCGGCACAGGCGCGAGGTCCCGAGGTCGCAGCTTCGTGAAAAGCTGCAGCCGCTGCTGCAGCGTCTTGGCTTTGGTCGCGGCGATCAGCGTGCGCTGAAGGCGCTTGCCCACGGTGATAGGCACGTCGCTCGCGCTATCGGCGCCGCCGGCAATGGCGATCTCAACGCTGCCCATGGCGATCGCTTCCGTGGCGTTGACGAGGGCCTGATGACCCGTCGCACACGCGCGACTCACGCTGAAGGCGTCCGTGGCCACGTCCATGCCCGTGCCGAGCACCACCTCGCGGGCGATGTTGGGCGCGTGCACGCTGGGCACGACCTGGCCATACACCACGCGGTCGACTTCCTTCGGGTCCAGGGCCGTGCGCTGTAGGAGCTCGGCGACGACGATTCGGCCGAGCTCGAGGGCGGAGACGTGCTTGTAGGCGGTCCACTGCTTCGCAAAGGGTGTGCGCAGCCCCGCTACGATCGCCACGCGCTTGCCCTTCGCCGAAAGCCGCTTGCGCTGGGGATGGGTCTTCTTCGCCATGATGCTCCTCTTTCGATCCGGCCCCGGATTGGCAGAAAACGCGGGCCAAAACCGTGACTGAATGACGATTCAGTCGTACGGGGCGGCCCCCGCCGTGTCAATGGGAGCGCCTATGGGGCGAGAGCGGACGACGGACCCTCAGAAACCCTGTCCGCTCCATTCGCGCGAGATCAGATGCGAGCGAAGGCGACCGTGCGTATCGTGGGCGAACCGTGACGGAAGAGCTGCCGCTGCCCGACTTCGACGAAGACGTTCCGCGCCGACCGGCGGCGTCGCCCGTCGACATGCCGCGCTGGCTGCCAGCAAGTCCAGCCCCGTCCAATCCGCTTTCGGCCGTGCAATCCGCGATCGCCGACCGAAACGCCGCCCAAGACGAGCCTGCTCGCGCTCCCCTTCCTCCGCTGCGGGAAGAGGTGGTCTACCAGGACGTGCCGCACCCCGGCTTCGACGCGCGGTTCAACGCAGCGCTGCGAGCGCCCCTTCAGAGTTGGGGCCTGCTCTGGCTCGCTGGCGCGGGCGCGGCGATCACCCTTTCGCTCTGGAGCGTGCACCTCGCTGGGATCTCGCTCTTTGTCTTTCCGCTGCTCGGCACGAGCGCCGCCGGTCTCTTCGGCCTGCTCTTTGGCCAAACGGCCAGCGCCGCGATGGCCGACGAAGGCGGGCCCTTGGTCGTTTCTTGGCACCTGCCGACGCGCGAAGAAATCGGCATGCTCGGTCTACCCGTCGCCTTCTCCTTTGCCGCCATGGTCACGCCCGCTGTCGCCCTTCGCGAAGACTCGGCCTTGCTAGCGAGCGCAGCGCTAGTCGTCTTCTTTTCCTACTGGCCCATCGCCCTGTTGGGCGTCGGCGTTTCGGGGAGCGTCTGGACACTCTTTCGACCGCTGCTGCTTGCAAAAACCGCGTGGACCACGCGTCGCTACTACGGACGGTCGCTTCTTCTCGCGCTTTTGGTCGGGCTGCCGCCCCTCGGCGCGGCTCTCTTCGGACGCGGCTTCGTTGCGCTGCTCGGCGGCATCGTGGCGGGACCTGCGCTCGCCTACCTGGCCGCGGTTATCGGCTACCAAATGGGCTGCTTGCCGCCAACGGTTCCGGAGCCGTTTCGCGCGTTTCGACGCTAGCCCGCAGGGCGATCGCGACAACCACAAACACCACCAAGACCAACAGTCGCCAAAGGTCGACGAAGAAGACCATCGGCGCCCCGCGACCAAAAATCGTGCCGTTCGTCCACTCCGGACGCCACAAGTAGATGGCCGTTGGGACTCCGGAACAAAGCAGCATAAGAACGAACGCCCGTGCGAGCGCACGTCCCTGCCAAAGCCGGCGCCGCAACCCATACGCTGCGACGACCGCAAACGCGGGCCAGATCAACCCTGCAACTGGCTCGCGCGCGAGTGCCGTATAAACCGCGTAAACCGCAGCGAGCGCCACCCCAGTCGCCAGCCACGGGATCCGCGGACGCCTGTGGCCGCGCCGTAAGCGCCAAGCGAGTGCGGCCAACAACAGGACGAACAGTCCGGCCGGATCATACGCGCGCAGCGGCAACGTTCGCAGGAGCACGGCGCGTTTCGTTTCTGGATCGTAGTGCGCGCTTTTGATGGTGCAGAGTTCGTCCCAGATAGCTCGCTCGCTCCAGAAGACGTTCGCTTCTCGAAAGGCGATGTCGTAGTTCAAGTCACTACGCCCATCGATCTGATAGTGCGGGCTGTACCAGTCGCCGGGGTACAAGAACCCGTCGGTGCCGTAGCACCTAAGGCCCTCATAAGCGCCGACAGCCGCCCCGGTGGGCCAGCTTGAAGAGCGCAGCACGTCGATCGCCGGCCGTTCGACGCCGAGGAAGAAGATCATCGCGGCGAAGCCGACGAGCAATGCGCAGCAGAAACGAACCATGCAGCCTCACTAGCGCAGCACACAAATATCGAAAGATATTTTCCAAACAATCCGCCGAGATGAGCTCCAGCGTCCAGGCGCGCCTACGGGGCTGGCTCGAGTTCGCCACCGGTCGGCTGCAGCGCAGGCCGCGAAGCAGGGTTATCGGAGACCGCTTCCTCCGAACCGCCCATCAGAACAACGGCGAACATCGTGCCGAAGAGTACGAACGCCAGCGCAAGAACAACCGGGCTCGTCTTGTGCGGTACGTCCGGCGAAGTGCCCGGTGACGAATCGGCATCGGACGGGTCGCGGCCAATGGCACGCCCAACGCCCGCGAAAAGCGAGCCCAACGCGAGCGTTAAACCACCCGCGAAGGGCAGCGTCGGAAACACGCCCGTTCGGTTTCCCAGGTAGAGACCGCCCCCAACAGCAAGCAGAAGCAAACCGATTGCTGTGAAGAACGTTGCCGCCTGCTTTTTCATGGCACTCCGATGCCACGCGTTCCGAAGCGACGCAACGTCAGAGGCTGCGGCTGAACGTGAGACGCTCGCGCCATTCGGCAACTTCGTGGCGCATAGCGGGATCGCCCGCGGCGATGCGCAGGAGCGCTTCGACGCGGTTCCATCGGCCCGACGCACCGTGGGCCACGATCAGGTTGCGCAGCGCTTCGCGGCCGACGGCTTCCGTTGGCAAGCCGCGGAGGCGCGCCTGCTCGAAGCGACGAGCCGCGCGTTCGTAGTCGCCGGCGGCGGAGAGCTGTCGACCGATGAGGTAGGCGCCCAGTCCGTCACTGCGCAGCTCGTCGAGGTCACGGGCGAGGTCGACGACGCGTGCCGCACTGGCGGGTGGTTCATCGTCGATGAAGATGCCGGCGATTCGGGCGCGCTCTTCGGGCGACGCGATCAGGCCCAGCACCTTGACTTCGCGCTGCCGGCGTTCGCCTTCGGTCTGCGGCTCACGGAGGAGCTCACGGTAGATGGTCAGCGCTTGCCCGCGCCGTCCTCGCCGGAAGGCGGCATCGGCCAGCGCTTCACGCGCGCGGGCCTTGAGCTGGGGCGGTGCGCCTTCGAGGGCTCCGAGCGCCACCTCGGCGGCGACCCGATCGCCGAGCCTTGCTTCGATGCCGACGCGCGCGACGAGCGCGTCGAGGGCCGCCGGTTCGATCGCGAGGATTTCTTCGCAGGTCTGCCGCGCGCTTCGACGGTCGCCGGAGGCCAGCTCGCCGCCGAGCTCGGCGCGAAGTCGCGCAACGCGGTGCGGACACACGCGCTCGAAAATACTGGACCTTGCGAAGCGTGTTTCCGCCAGCCCAAGGGCGCCCGTGGGCAGCGCACGTCCGTCGAGGAACGCATGCCACGCGGCTTCCAGTTCCGCGAGCGGCTCCACCACATCGAAGCGCCCAGCGCGGTGGGCACGCTGAAGGGCTTCGGCGCCGTGACGCTCGTAGAAGAAACGCGTGAGCGATCCGGAAGCGCCGTAGGAGCGGCGTGAATCGTGGCCGAGGAAACCCAGGTCTTGAAGCGAGTCCGCGCTCGGAAGCAGGTCGAGCTCACGCATGGCCTTCGACCAATCGTGCGGCGTCAGGCCATCTTCCAAACGCCAATCGAGCGCAACGGCAATGCCTTCAATGAGCATCGCGTTCGGCCAATAGCCGCCGAGCGTGCCGCTCACGCGAAACGGTCCGCGGGCAGCGTAGGCCGCGACCGCATGCACCACTTCGTGGCCCAGAACTGGATGGGGCCAGCCACGGAGCTGAAGGTGCACTTCGTTGCGCCAGGGCTTGGCGATGAAGGTGCGCCCCGCGCCCATGAGCCGCTGCTTCTCCGCCGCGTCCCGATAGAAATACGCTTCGACGGGCGCGTCGAGTTGAACGTCCAGCAGGCGCGCGGCGCGCGCGGCGCGAAAGTCGCAATCCTCGAGCAACCGAAGGGCGTCCGCGCGGCGCAGCTCGCGCGGGTAGTGAACGACGCAGTGGTCGCCGCGTCGCATGCCGCCGAGCTCGTCCTGAATGTAGTGCGCCGTCGAGCGATGGCCGAGTTCGGGCCCCTGCACGTAGCCAAAGATCGCCAAGGCCCCAAAGCCGGCGGCCAGGACCCGGGCCGAAAATCGCTCGCGCAGAACGACGCTGCAAAAGGCGAGCGCCCAAAGAAGCGTTAGACCGCGGAAGGTGATGAGCGCCATCGGCAGGGTGCGCCCAACGTCGTAGAGGGTGCCGGGAAACCAGCCGAAGGCGTGGCTGTAGACGAAGATCGCCGACGTCGACCAGAAGGCATAGAAACCTAGAAAGAGGAAGACGAAGAGCGCGGCAAAGACCGCAAGCAGGAGGCGTCTTGCACTCCAGCGCCGCAGCGTTGCGAGGGCGGCTGCTCCCGTCGCCGCGAAGAGTGCGCTGGGTAAAGGACCGAGCAGCATAAAGAGCATACCCATCCACGGTTCGCATTGGCGCAGACGCAGCTGGTTCAGGGCGAGGATCGCCACGGGAATCGCCACGGCAAGGAGCGCCGTCAGCGCGACGCGCCGCAAACCGGACGTCGGCGTGATGGCGTCGCGCTGAAGAAGTGCCGCTGTCGGCGCCACCCAAAGGGGCAGCGCGACGCTGAGCGCGAAGGCCGACTCGACGCCGTGCACACCGAAGAGCGGCGCAAAGGCGCAGATCAGGCCGGCGAGCGCCGAGAGGCCCCAGCTCACCCGCACGCAGCGGCGACCCGCGAGCTGGCGAAGCGTTTCGATCACGCTCCCGCGAAGGCGGGCGGCGCGCCCTCGGCGCTTTCAAGCATGAGCGGCAGCGCGTCTTCGATTTTGCCAACGAACTGCACGTCGAGATCCTTCAGCACGTCGTCCGGAACCTCGTCGAGGTCGGGACGGTTGCGCTCCGGAAGCACCACGCGGGTGATGCCGTGGCGGTGCGCGGCCAGGCACTTCTCTTTCACGCCGCTGATTCGCAGCACGTTTCCGCGCAGGGTGATTTCACCCGTCGTAGCCACATCGGGACTGAGCTTCATGCGCGTGAGCATCGACGCGATGGCCGCCACCATCGGAAGGCCCGCGGACGCGCCGTCCTTCGGAATGGCGCCTTCGGGGAGGTGCACGTGCACGTCGACCTTGTCCAAGAAGTCCTCAGGCAAACCAAAGGCGGATGCGCGGGCGCGCACATAGGTAAAGGCCGCCGCGACCGACTCCTTCATCACGCTGCCCACTTGACCGGTGAGCTGCACCTTGCCGGAGCCAACCATGCGCTTCGCTTCGACGAAGAGCAGTTTTCCGCCAGCCGGTGTCCATGCGAGGCCCGTCGCAAGACCGGCCATCGCTTCTCGCTCGCGATCGGCCGGGTGGTAGCGCGGCGGTCCAAGTACGTCTTCGACGAAGGCGGTGTCTGCCACCTGGCGCACGTCTTCACCTTGCGCGAAGCGTACGGCGACGGCGCGGCAAACGCTTGCGACCTGCTGCTCGAGTCGCCGAACGCCGGCTTCATTCGTGTAGCGGTCGACGAGCGTATCGACGCCGTCCTGACCGAAGTCGAGGCGTTCGGGCGTCAGGCCATGGTCCTCGAGCTGGCGCGGAATGAGGAACGAACGCGCGATGGCCTTCTTCTCTTCGCGCGTGTAGCCCGGCAGATCGATCACCTCCATGCGGTCGAGGAGCGGACGCGGAATCGTGTCCTTCCGATTGGCCGTCGCGATGAAGAGAACGCTGCTCAGGTCGAAGGGCAGGTCGACATAGTGGTCGCTGAAGGTGTTGTTCTGCTCCGGATCGAGCACTTCCAGAAGCGCGCTCGCCGGATCGCCGCGCTGGCTTTTGCCAAGCTTGTCGACCTCGTCGAGAAGCATGACCGGGTTGCGGCTGCCGGCGTTCTTCAAGCCGCCCAAGATGCGTCCCGGGAAGGCGCCGACGTAGGTGCGTCGATGACCGCGAACCTCCGATTCATCGCTGACGCCGCCTAGGGCGACGCGCACGAACTTGCGGCCCGTCGCACGCGCGATCGATCGCGCGAGGCTGGTCTTGCCGACGCCGGGTGGGCCCGCGAAGCAGAGGATCGGACCGCGCTGGTCGTGCCGAAGCTTCCTGACGGCGATGTACTCGAGCACGCGTTTCTTGGGCTTCTCGAGGCCGTGGTGATCTTCGTCGAGCACGCGACGCGCTTCGTTCACGTCGAGCCGATCCGGCGTCAGCTTCGTCCAGGGGAGGTCCGTGAGAAGCTCGACGTAGGTTCGCGCCACGTTGAATTCGCTGCTGGCGCTGTTCATCGTGCGCATGCGGCGCAGTTCCTTACGGGCTGCGCGCTCGACGTGGCTTGGCAGGTCGCGCGCCGCCACGCGCTCGCGCAGGAGCTCGACATCGTCCTCATCGTCGGGCTCGCCCAGCTCTTGCTTGATGGCGCGCAGCTGTTGGCGAAGGAGGTACTCGCGCTGCGAGCGCGACATCTCCTCCTGCACCATCGTCGAAATCTCTTTCTTCACCCGGTAGACGTCGGACTGGCGGCCGACAAGCTCAAGCACGCGATGGAGGCGATCGCGCACGGACTGGGTCTCGAGAATCTCCTGCTTCGCGCTGTTCGACACGGGCAGGTTCGAGGCGACCAGATCCGCAAGGGCACCGGGCTCGCGGACGTTCTCCAGAATCGTGCTCGCGTCGCGGGGCTGGCTCGGCAGCAAGGACGTGAGACTGCGGGCCGCCTCGCGCAGGTGCGCGGCCAGCGCCTCCACTTCCTCGCCGACGGCAGGAAGCTCCGGAATGCGCTCGAGCTTGGCCATCAGGCACGGATGGCGCGACACCATCTCCGTCAGGCGCATGCGGGACGCGCCTTGGAGCACCACCGAGTAGTTGCCGGAGCTCAGTCGAATGATCTTCAGGATGCGCGCGACGGTGCCGAAGTGGTGAATCTCCTCAAACTCCGGATCTTCGATCTCCGGCTTGCGCTGGGCCACGACACCGATGAGAGGGCGGGACTCGCCGCCACCGGAGACTTCTTCGATGAGCCGTACGGAGCGCGGCCGGCCCACGTTGACGGGCACGACAGATGCCGGAAAAAGCACCGAATTTCGAAGGGGCAGGATCGGAAGCGTTAGGTCCGTTTCTGCTGAACTCGCGTCTGATGGAGCCACGGGCGCACCATAGCGCCAGCCCGCCGCCCCGTCGCCGAAATCTGCGCCCATCGAGCGGGGCGATCGCGGTGTTTTCCCAGCAGCAAGCACAAGACTTGGGAAAATCGACCGTAGGAGAGCTCGCGTGAACCGGGCCGTTGCGAAACCGCACAAGCTGAGCTAACTCCGGCCGTCGGCAAAAACTTGCGACGACAGCGCAGCTTTCGTACGGTCCTACATGTAGGACAAATGACTACCTAAAAGCACTTCGTCCGACTTGGATCGCTCGGACCGCGTCGACAGCATTGATCGCCTAGGCGCTTTTTCCTTAGTCTCCACCGTCCGCTCCCCCCGCTCATCGAGACCACATGAAGCTTCTCCCCATCGCTGCCCTCACCGCGCCCCTCCTTCTCGCCGGCTGCAACGCCGCCATGTGGGGCAATCTCGCGGTGCTGGGAATCACGGTGGGAATCTTCTTTGGCACCCTCGGTTTGGGCCGAACCGCTGACTCGGGCCGCTCGCGTACGGACGCCGCTACATCGACGGCGGGACGCCGCTAAACTTCGCCCCAATGGAATCGACGGCGACGCCTGACGAGTTCGCCGCCCTTGAGAAGCTCTCGCTCGCGGAGCTGGAGGGCATTCGCCTCGTTCTGCGCGGTGGCTCGGTTATCGACTGGCATCGGCTGAATTTTCGATCGACCTCGGAGATCGATCGGTTCCTCCGCGCCCACGAGCTCGACATGGCCGACGGCGTGGACCAGGCCCGCGCAGAGGCGGTGAAGCACGCGGCGATCAACTACCTGCGCCGCAAGTTCGACTTCCCAGTACCCGGCCGCGTTGCCGAGCTTAGCGTTCGGGAACTGCTTCAGCTTGCATCCGGAAAGGGCCATAAGCAGCTCTGCGCCTGCGCGATCCTGAAGGTGATGCACATCATTCATCACCTCGAGGCACGCGAGCTGCTCTTTATGCTGCCCACGTCCGACGAGGAGCTCTTTCACCTCGTCGAGCAAAAGGTCTACCGGGTGATCGGCGGCGCGCTGCGCCGTGGCTTTCCGATCGTTGAGTTTATCGGCGGCCGCAAGAACCGCGATTCGCTCTACACGAAGCTGCTCTCGAAGCAGGAGGTGAGCGCCGCACAGATCTACGACAAGCTGCGCTTTCGCATCGTGACGCGCGAGCTCGACGACGTGTTTCCCGTACTGAACTACCTGACGCGGGACGTCTTTCCCTTCAACTATGCGATTCCCCGCGAGTCAACGAACACGCTGATTCCCTTCAAGCGCTACTGCGAGTCCCGGCCCGACCTCGCGACCCATCTGCCGGGGCTGCAGTTCAGCCCCAACCTCGAGGGCGACAGCGGTCTGGTCGACAACGAGTTTTCCTCGCGCAGCTACCGCGTCTGCCACTTCGTGGCCGACATGCCCGTGCGTTTGCCGGAGCGCTTGCTCTCGGAAGCCCCGCCTGCGGCGTGGCCTCTGGGCCGCATCGTCTTCGTGCAGACGGAGTTTCAGATCTTGGATCACGCAACGGACCGAGCGAACGAACACGGCGACGCGAGCCACTCGGCCTACAAGGAGCGGCAGCAGGAAGCCGTGATGCGCCGCCTGAAGGTCGGCATGGTGGGCACGCGGGACGCGCCCGGACCCGGTCATCGCATGGAGGTTGCGCCACCGTCCTGGGGCGCCCTCCCCCTCGAAGACGATAGCGAGCCAAGCTTGCCCGCCTTTCCCTTCGAAGAGGATCCATCCTGAAGCCCGTTGTCACGCGTCAGCTGGCCTGCGTGAAGTGCCGCAAGTGCGGCGCGAACCTGCTCACGCACGACGACCGGCACACGCTCACATGCCCTGCGTGCAGCACGGACAACCACGTCGCCAGCGAAGTTCGCGCCGACCTTGAACACGGCCGGAAGCTGCACATCGATTTGGAAAGCGAATCGCTCGCCGGCGCCGACGCGGCGATCGAGTCGCACTTTCGTGGTTTTCAGATGCCTTCGCGATGGATCGTCGGCACCGGTGTGCTTTCCGCCGTCTACTTTGCGTGGGCACTGTACAGCGCGGCCGAAGACCCCACGTGGACGGATCTGCTACTCGGAGGCGCTGGCGGCTTTTTCGGCTTTGTGCTTCCCCTCGGATTCACCGTCAGCTGGCTCGAAGCGTCGGGGGTCGGGCGCGCGGCGCACGCGTCCCTCGAATGGCTGAAGACCCAACCCACGCAGTGCCCAAAATGCGAGCAGCCCACCTTCGGCGATGCGACCCCGGGCGTCTTTGAGTGCAAAAACTGCGGAACCAAGGTCGCGTACACGGAGCACATCGCCGTACCCCACTCGCAAGAGCGGGTCGAACGCACGAAGGCGTTCGAAGAAGCTGCCCAAACGCTTCTCGACGGGGCGCCTTGGCTCGACCAGTCGAAGGGCTCCCGCCTGCAGTACGCGGCCCTCCTCGTGATCGCTGGGGCGACCTTGCTATGCCTGCACGCGCTTCTACTGGACTAACGCCGGCGCTTCTTCAGGAGCTGCTCACCCAGCGAGAGCGCTTCGCTTTCCGGTTCTTCCGCTTCAGCCGCTTCGTTGGCCACTTCCGCTTCATGGGCCGCTTCGCGGTCCTCGAATGGCGCACGATCGACGGGACGCGGAGCGCGCGTTGGCGGCGGCCGCTCATCCGCCGGGCGCCCGGCCGGCTCGACCTTGAACGGCACCGCCGCACGAAGGCCTCGAAACATCCAACTCGGTGCCCGCCGCGCCACGACCGACAGGAAGAAGAGCACAAGGGCCGCCACAAAGAGCGGCGCGTGCAGCGACTGCGTAGCGACCACCTCGTCCGCCTGAAAATCATGGACGGCCTCGGCGTTTTCAAGCACGCGACCGCCGCTCAACGCTGCGATCGCGCGAAGCGCCCGAAAGTCCGTGCCGTCCCCGCGCAGCTCAGCCCGTGAACGCGCCATCGCGCCCGCACTGCCCACGATGCCGCCGCCGTCTCCACCGATCGCCGTCACCCAATAGGCGCCGGGCTCGCGCGCTTCGAACGTCGCCTCATAGCGACCCGACGCACCGGTGAACTGCAGTTCGACGCGTCGGCCAGCCGGCGTCGTGACGACGCCTTCGGGAAACGTGGCCGCCTCCGCCACCACCCGCCCTTCGCCGTCGTTCACGTCGAGCCGCACCAGTCCCTGCTGAGGAGTCTCTCGCCGAAGCAGGCGCGCAAGTTGGTCGAGCATCGAACCGAACGCGGGAGCGTCGCCGAAGGCGCCCAAGTGCGCGCCGCCGCTCGTCAGCACGGCCGACCGTCCCAGCCCGAAGCGCCACCAAGCCACAAAGGCTTCGCTTGGCTCGTCTTCGCTTGCTCCGAGTTCGACGCGGGCACTTGGCCGGGCCTGAACCACCGCGTGACCAAGGACCGCGGCGTTCGCAAAGTCGAGTCCGCGAGTCACTGGACCGGCGTCGATGCGAACGGGAACGAAGGCGTCCTCGGAGAAGGCAGACTGGCTCGCTGTAAGCGTCTCCTCCGTGAAGATGCGCGGAACGTGCGTGAGATCCTCGACGATGTAGAAGCGCCCGCCGCCGATACCCGAAAGCACTTCCAGCTCCGGCGTGTCCGATCCATGACCCATCGAGACGATGCTCGTCGTGATGCCGCGGGAAGCAGCCTGCCGAACCTGCGCCCGCGTTCCCTCCAGCTCCGCGGAGTCGCTTCCATCGGAAAAGAGCAGCACGTGTTTGAGCTGGGTGCGCTCCGCATCGAGGGCGCCATACGCCGCCCGCAGGGCCGTTCGAACCAAGATGCCGCCCCCGCCGGGCTGGGCGCGGCGCGCCGCCGCCGCAATTGCCGCACTATCGGCCGCGATGGTCATCGGCTGGGTCCAGTGGGGACGCGTATCGACGTGCAAAATGCCAATGCGATCCTCGGGCGCCAGCATCGCTGCGCTCTGCGCGGCACCTTCGTTGGCGAGGTCGAGCTTCACGCCGCGGCCCGCCACGGGGGCGGACATCGAGCCGCTCCGATCGATGGCGATGACCATCGAAAGGGAGAGCCGGTCGCGGCGTTCGCGAAGGTCGAACGTCGCCGGCAGCGCGTCCTCCAAGGGCGTGCGCGCCCACCCACCCACGCCAAAGCTGCCGCGCGCTCCGGCCATGAGCAATCCGCCTCCAAGGTCGCGTACGTACGCGCGAAGGCTGCGCATCTGCGCATCTGAGAAGCGCCGGGCGGGCACGTCGTCGAGCACGACCAAGTCGTAACGGGCCCATTCGGTTAAGCGCACCGGCGCCCCTTCGGGCCGGAGCACATCCACGCTCGACGCATCGCCAAAGGCCGCTGGCGCAGGTCCTGCTTCGCTCGCGATGAGCAGAACTCGCGGCGCACCCGCAACGTCCAC
>JBCCRV010000089.1:0-15444 GCA_039201085.1 Myxococcota bacterium
CGGCCGTCATCGAACACATCACCCTTCACTCTTCACGCCCACGCTTCATTCACCACGCTCACCCTTTACGCTTCTTCTTGTCCACCGAGACTCCGTTTTGTCGCCTTAACCGAACGGCATTGGGGCTAGATCAGCGGCGCGTCCGGCGTCACGCCCGCACCCCAGAACCCGTCTGCGGCGCCCGTTTCATCGTCGATCAGCGTGGCCTCCCCCGTGTCGGCGTCAATGCTGACAAGTTCGCCGCCGGCCGTGAAGCCGAAGAAGTTCCCGGCCCAGAAACCGAGGCCCCAGATGTCCACCACGCCCGTCGGGCCGATGATATCGATGCTCGCGTCGGTCACGTTCAGGCGGGCGAGGAAGTCCTGGGCCGTGTCGCGGTCGCACTCCAGCGTGACGAACGTACCGAGTCCCGTGATCGAGGCGATATCGCCGGAGGGTCGGCAATCGCCGCCGAAGCTCGCGAGGTTTTCCACCCGCTGCCCGGGAATGTTCACGATCGCAAGGAGGGCGCCTTCATCGTCGTTTTCGTAGCCCACGATGAGTTCTTCCTGTGGGCTTACGACGCCGGCCGGTACGAAGGTCAAGGCGTTGCCGCGCACGTCGCGTACGGCTCGCGTGCAGCGCGCGTCCGTTGTGTCGATACGCCAGATGGCACCGCGGCCCAAGCCAAAGACCGCGCCATCGCTGCGCACGGCAAGGTCTGTCATCGAAAAGAAGATCTGGCCGTCGTCACCCGGCGTCAGCGGATCCTCCGGCGAATCAAAGATACCAACGCTCGTCGCCTGGCGGGTCGTGGGGTTGAAGTTGAAGAGCTCGCGGCCTGAATGGGCCCAGATCACTGCCGGCGCCTCGCCGATGTCGGGCGGGGCTACGTCCGCCGGCGCAGCGTCAACGAGCGGTTGCTGCGCGTCCGTCGAGGTTTCCGCCGGCGAATCGGTGGCCACATCGCGAACGATGCGGCGTCCATCGTCGCCGCAGGCGGCGAGGCAAAACGCGAGGAGTAGGAGCAGGCGAACGCGCATGGCTGGGCTTTTAGCAGCCCGGGCGACTCCGCGCACGACGTCGCAGGGACGTGGTATGGCTCCCGCAGCGCCGCCGCGAAGGGCAGAAAGGCAGATGCATGGTCGCGTTTAAGGACTACTTCGATCGAGCCGCCGCCACGGAGCTTGGCAAACGGGTCGCCGCTTCGGCCCAAGCGCGGGGCGTTTCCTTCGACGCTGCAGCGTTCGTCAAGGGCGCGACGCGCGGCCTGACGAAGCTGGAGTTTCACGATCGCGTAGGGCTCTTCGCCGAGTCCCTTCACGCACAGCTTCCCGAGTCCGTGCCCGAAGCGCTCGTCGTGCTCGTGGGCGCCATGGAGCCGCCCATGGAAGGCACCAGCGACGTCACCGACGGCTACCTCCACTGGCCCATGGGCGAGTTCATTCGCCGCTACGGCACGGCGCACTTTGAGGCGTCCTTCAACGCGATGATCGAGCTGACCCAGCGTTTTTCCTCGGAGTTCGCCGTACGCCCGTTCGTGCGCGACGAGCCCGTACGAACGCTGAAGCGCCTTCAATCGCTCACGGACCACCCGAGCGCGCATGTCCGTCGCTGGTGCTCCGAAGGCATTCGCCCGCGTCTTCCATGGGGCGAAAAACTCGCGGCGCTGGCGAACGATCCCTCGCCGATGCTGCCGATCCTGGATGCGCTGATCGACGACCCGGTGCGCTACGTCACCCGTTCCGTCGCGAACGCGCTTGGCGATATCGCCAAGGATCATCCCGAGCGCGCCGTAGCAATCGCCGGCGAATGGCTCGAGCGGCCCCTCGGCGCGCCCGTTCACGGCGATGCGCGCAGCGACGACGCCCGTCGGCAAGAACGCGAATGGATCGTGCGCCACGGGCTTCGTCATCCGATCAAGCAGGGCCATCCAGGTGCGCTAAAGCTCTTCGGCTATGGCAGTCCGGGCAAGCTCGCGCTCACGCTCGCGATCAAGCCGAAGCGGGTGAAGATCGGCGGCTCGACCCAACTGACGCTGCAGCTGAAGAACAAGGGCCGCACGAAGCTGCGCCTGCTCATCGACTACCGGGTGCACTACATCAAGAAGTCCGGAAAGCCCTCGCCCAAGGTCTTCAAGTGGACCGAGGTGGAGCTCGCCGCCGGCGAGGAGCGAATGCTGGAAAAGAAGCAATCACTCAAGCCCGCATCGACGCGCGCCCTCTACCCGGGCGAACATGTCGTCGACGTTCAGGTCAACGGGCGGGTTTTTGAGGGGGCGAGCTTCAACCTCACCCGATGAGCGTGTGATTCGCGGACCGTGCGAAGCGCGGAGCGCTATTTGCGCAGCCCTTCGGATCGCTCTCGCGGCGCATGCTGTCCAAGAGCAGCCCTTCACTGCGCCCGGCGCCGCAAGAGCGATCCGAAACCCTGCGCGCTCGCGCGCATTTCCGAATCGTTCGCTAGGCGACGAGGTGGGAGGCGCAGAAGCGGCGCTTGTTACGGAGGGAGGCGAAGAGTTCGATCAGATAGGTCACGGGAGTGGTCTCCGTTGGGGCCGTGAAACGGCGTTCGTCCATTCTTCTAGCGAGCATCGTGCCAACGCGTTTCGCGGTGTTTCGAAGGCCTCTTTGCTTTGGTCCACGGGGACATGAAACGCGGCTCAGCTTCGCGATCGTGGAGCGGAAGTCCCAGAAACTTAGGCGAAATTGCCGCGATCGCTGCGGCCGCCAATTCGCAAAGGGTGCAGGCGTTCGAACGTTGCACAGCGTGGATTCTGGTTCGACGGCTGTGCACGATCCGCCACAGCGGCAAGGAACGCCGAAGGCCGCTGCCAGTTTGACGGCGGCGACGCGCGAGCCGCCGAAGGTGCCCGAAGCCTCGGCGGGTTTTGCGTGGGACCGCCGTCGAGGTCGCTGGGCGGACGCGCGACGCTGGATTCAAGAAGACGGTCTGCGAGCTCGGCCTGCGCGAAACCGGCCAGAGATTTCTGTCGGGTCAGTTGGGCGGCGTGGCTTGAAGGGCCTTCGGTGCACCCTTCGAGCTGACGGGGAACTCTTTGATGTACACGTCGTGCTTCGAGTAGGGGATCTCGATGCCCGCGTCCGCGAAGGCCTTGTAGACCTCCGTGTGCATTTGGTGAAGCACCTTCTCTTTGAGCAAGGCGTCGTCGATCCAGACGTAGAGCAGGTGGGTCAACCCGGACGCGCCGAAGGCCGTGAAAAGCACCTGCGGCTTGGGTGAACTGCGTACGTTTTCGATCTTCCCCACCACGGCTTGAAGCGTTTCGTGAACATGGTCGATGTCCGATCCGTAGGCCGCATCGACGGTGACGCCGACGCGCTGCGCGATCGAGGGGCCGCCCATTTCGTTGACGATCATGCCGCCGGCGATGAGCGCGTTCGGTACGGTGATTTCGAGGTCGTCCATCGTAAGAAGACGCGTTGAGCGCAGACCGATCGACAGCACGCGTCCGCGAAGGCCGCTGTCGAGGTTGATCACGTCACCCACCTTGTACGGTGCGTCGGCCACGATGAAGAGGCCGCTGAAGAGGTTGGCGAGCGTGTCCTTTGCTGCGAAGCCCACGGCGATGCCGGCGATGCCGGCGGAGGCCAACCACGCCGTCAGGTCGATGCGCCATGCGAGAAAGACGAAGTAGACCGCCAGCGAGCTGACGATGACCTTGCCGAAGATCTCGAAGACAGGGACCGTGCGCGGCTGAATGAGCGCGGAGGTTTTTGCGCGCCGCCCCACGATCGCGAGCAGGATCCCCGTAAGCTTAAGCAGCGCTCGCGTCCATACGATGATGCCGACGGTCTTGAGGCTCGCGGCGATGTAGAAGCGCGGGCGCTCCTCGAGCTGCAGGGCCGTCGCGGCCACGTTCAGGCCGACAAAGAGTACGGTCACCACGACGGGGGAGCGAAGCACCTCAAGGGCCCGGTCGTCGGCATCCGTCTGCGTGCGCTTCGCCATCGCGCCGAGCACACGGTTGATCACGAAGGTCGCCACGCGAGCGAGCACGAGCGACGCGAGCAGCACAACGGCGGCCCGGACGTAGCGGTTTTCGAGGTACGCGAGGTAGCGCTCCACGGCGTCAACGTACGGGGTTTTCGCGTTTCGACCGAGTTTTCGACGGGCGCTCCTGGCTGGCCGCCCGCGAAGCACCGCACTATGCAGTGGTTATGGCTTCTTCCCTTGCTCGCGTTGCGCTCGCCGCTGCGATTTTCAGCGGCTGTGGCCGCGCCCGGCTTGTGGACGATCCGCTGCCGGACCTGGCCGTACCAACCGATTCGGGCCGGGATGGGGGCGCCGGCGTCGATCGCGGCGTGGTGGATCGGGGCGTGGACTTGGCTCGCCCCGACGCTGCTCGCCCGGACCTGAGTACGGACGCCCCGGACGACATCCGCGAGGACCTGCCCGTTCGGCCTGGGCCCCTCCTGGACGCGCTGACCTGCAGCCTGAATCGCGAGGGGGCGCTTCGGGCGGCGGTTCGCTACGGTGCTTGCTCTGACGACGGCGTGAGAGGCGCGGTCACTGCTCGCGAAGTTTTCGAGGCTTGGCAGGGTTTCGTGCTCGGCCAGGGCGACCTTGGCGCAACTCGGCTGCCCGTGCCGGCGTGTCCCTTCTGGCAGTGCGTGGCCGATGCTGAGAGCTGCGAGGACTACCTCGACTGCGAGAACGTGTTCACCTGCGACGGAAGCTTTCAGGCGTGCGCCGGCGATCTGCTTCGCTTCTGCCGCCCAGACAGCGGTCCGCCCATTCGAGGCGAACTGGATTGCGAAGCGTTCGGTGGCGAGTGCGCCGAAGGCGCGTGCGTCGGCGTGGACGACGCCTGCAGGTTCGACGCGATGAGCGAGCCCATTCTCTTCGCCGACGGCGACGGGCTCGGTGTCAACTGCACGAGTGCGCGCGTCGCGTGCGCCGAGGGACCCGGTGTGTACGTCTTGGATCGCATGGGGACGGCGGTTCCTTGGTGCGGACCAGATGCGTCGGGCCCCCCTGATTCAGAGTTCTGCAACGGCGACGTGCTGACCTTTCCCGGTCTCCGGGGCGAGCTTGTGGAGGTGAACTGCACCGATTTTGGCTATTCTCGATGCAGTATCCCTCGGTGCCTCGAGTAGCGCTTAGCCTTGTGCTCGTGGGCTGCTTTAGCAGCTACGGTCCCGTCGAGTCGCGGGAGGACATGGGTGCGCGAGAGATGTCGCTGGCCGAACGTGCGCCAGTCGATCTCGCTCCGGTCGATCTCGCCAGGCCCGACCCCGGGGTTCCCGTGGTCTGGGCCCACTCATCGACGGAGCTCGTGCGATTCGACCCGGTGGCGCGTCAAACGGAGCTGATCGGCGCCTTCTTCATGCGCACGGGCTCCGCGCCCTCCATGACCGATCTTGCCGTACGCGCGGATGGGGCGGTGTTCACCGTGAGCATCGATTCGGTCTTTGAGGTGAACGTCGAAACGGCGGAGGTTCGGGTGGTCGTCGAGGACGTGCTTCCAGGCGTGGGCCTGTCGTTCCTGCCGCCGACCGCAGACGGGTCGGAAACGTTGCTTCTCGCCACCACAACGCCCTCGGCGATCTACCGCGTCGATCTCGATTCGGGCGATGTGGAGTCCCTCCTGACGATTGGCGACGGCTGCTTTCCCTCGGGCGACCTCGCGTCCGTGTTGGGCGTGGGCACCTACGTCACGCTGATTTGCGAGGACGACCCAACCCAGGACTACTTGGCCCTGGTCGACCTTGAGGCGCGCCGAATCGAACGCGTCGGGCCGATCGGGTTCGTCGAGGTTTGGGGCCTCGGCTTTTGGGGCGGCGAGCTCTTCGGCTTTACGGACTTCGGCGAGCTCATCGCCATCGATACGAGCAGCGGACGCGGCCGCCTCGTCATTGAACGCGTGCCCGGTGGACGCGGCTTCTGGGGGGCCGGCAGCAACCCCAACGCGCCCCTCCGCTAGCCGGGAAAAATCACCAGGCGGCGTGATGATCGCGCAAGTCCTGGACTTCACAGTGCTTTCGCGAAAAGCGACGAATACAGACTGTATTTTAGCGATGAGCGAAAGTGCTGTGATGTTCAGGAAATGTGCGAGGGCGCGTCGAATGGTGATTTTCCGGGCTAGCGCGTCTTTCAAAAGAGATCGGCCACGATCCCATCGAGAAAGAGCCAGCGCGGCTGCGGTACAAAGAGTCGCTCGCCTTCCAGGCAGAGATCGCCGCGATCGATGCGCCCTTCGACGGCGCGCTCGCGGCCCCGAAGCGGGTCGACGCCCGTGCGCTTTCCCAGCGCCTCGAGATTCACCCCTTCGCGTGTCCTTAGGCCCAGCATCAGTGCTTCCTGAATGCGCGTGCTCGGGTCGAGATGTTCGCGCTCCGCCTCGCCCTCGCCCGCCATGTAGCGTTCGGCGACCACCGCGTTCTTGTAGCGTGCCGCGCTTTCCCCCTGGCTAAGGGCGCCCACAGCGGCGGCACCAAGGCCGAGGTAGTCGCCGCCGCGCCAATAGTGTTGGTTATGACGGCTCTCTTCGCCCGCCACGGCGTAGTTGCTGACTTCGTAGTGCTCAAAGCCGGCGGCGGCGAAGCGCGCCTCCGCTTCTTCGTAGAGCTCCGCGTAGTGGGCGCCGCTGCCCACGGGCAGCTTTCCCAGGCGCGCCCGTTCGCCAAACTGCGTGCCCGGTTCAATGGTCAGCGCGTAGGCGCTCACGTGGCGCACGCCCGTGTTCAGGGCGGCTTCGATCTCCGAGCGCACGTCCGGCTGCATCGCCATGCCGAACATCAAGTCCGCGCTCACACGCGGGACGTGCCGCTGGGCGATGGCCAGCGCGCCCAGCGCCATCTGTCGATCGTGCAGGCGGCCAAGGAAGGCGAGCTGAGGGTTTCGAAGGGACTGCACGCCGAGCGAAATGCGGTTGATGCCCACAGCGGCGAAACCCTTCGCCTGCGCGTCATCCAGCGACGCAGGGTTCGACTCGGCGCTCACCTCCAGCGAGGGGGCGTGCGTTTCGAACGCCTGAAGAATCGCTTCGAGCACCCGGCCGACTTCGTCCGGATGCCAGAGGCTTGGCGTTCCGCCGCCGAAGAACACGCTTTCCAGCGGACGTCCCTCGAAGGGACCGCGGCGCTTCAGCTCTGCGATAACCGCATCGGCGTAGGCCTCGTGGGGCAATACGTCCGGCGCCCGCGTCGTCGCGAAGTCGCAATAGGGGCACTTACGCGCGCACCACGGAAAGTGAATGTACACGCTCGTCGAGGCTGAGGGCGCAACGCTCATCGCTTGCGGCGGAGCCTACGGGCGAACGGCCGCGTTCGCTACGCGCGGCCCTGTGGCGTCTGCGCTACTCGGGAACGGTGAACGTCTCCGGTCGACGGGTGCGGTAGTTTTCGTCGATGAAGTCGATCAGCTCGAGGGTGAACGTTTCCATTTGGGCGCCTGAACTTCCGGGCGGCGCGTTCTGGTAGAAGGTGCCCCGCAGGCATTCGTCGCCGCGGCACCGGCCGTCGGGAAAGACGAAGATCATCTTCGGCAAGCGCTTCGCCTCTGGCGTCGACGTGCTGATCATGAAGCTCCAGAGTACGAAGCCCGCGGGCAAGAGATCTTCCGGCGACTGGCCGTAGCCGTGCAGCAGGTAGACGACGGGGTAGCGGCGCTCGGCGTTTTCCGGGCGGAAGTAGCCCGGCGGCAACACGATCGACGCCGGTCCGGTCCGGCCGTCGCTCGACGTGAACTGCTCGGTGATCAGGTTCGGGTTCGGGCATGCGTCGGAAACCTCCGAACAGAGCTGATCACGCAGGAACACACGGTCGCCGTCGGGCCAGCGCGCCCCCATCCAATCGATGGTGGCGCGCAAGCGGTTGAGGATCTGCATGGCCGTTCCGACGTGGCCGCCGTCGCCGGCGATGCGATCGTCCCGACTTGCGTCGATGTTGCCGTAGCGAATGTGCAGGTACGGCCCGACCTCGCCCCAATCCACGCCCAGCGGATCGTACTCGCGTCCGCCGCCGTTGAAGTCCAGCGAGCCATGCTCGCGGAACATGGTCACGGGCAGGCCCCGCGAGGCGAGGGCGCCCACCAGCTGATCCTGGTTGGCGGCGAAGTTGAAGAGATCTCGCACGCCCCCGTCCCCGAAGATCTCGGTGTTTCGCAGCTGCTCGTCGCTCATGTTCGCAAAGAGCTGGCGTGGGTTGCGTTCGATCATGCGGGCCATGCCGGCGGACACGGTCCAGCAGCCGTCGCCTTCACCGGTGTCGTAGCCGCCCTCGCCGAGCTGCGCCGTTCCGGCGACGCCGTCCATGCCCAGGTCCGTGAAGGGCTCGCCCACGCCGACGGCGGGCGTCGGGTTTGGACTCGCGCATTCACCGTCCGCTGCGCCCGTAAAGTCGCGCAGGGCGTTGCCCTCCGTACCGTCCGGGTTGTACTGGAAGTCGTAGTCGTCCCCGGCGGGATCGGGGTTGAGCACGGGGTCGTAGCCGGGTTCGCTTTCCGAGCACACCTGGTCGAGGCCGCAGTCGGCAAAATCTTCGCGTCCTTGCCGAATGACGGGCTCGCCCCGGTCACGCAGGCCGTTGCCGTTTCGGTCCACGGCCAGCGCCACCTCGAGGGGGAAGTTGTTCGCCGGACCGGGTTCCCACACCCCGATGTCCCGTGAGCCATCCTCACGCGTCTCGCCGCCTTCGCAGAAGGTGATGACGGGGTACTGACCCTCGGGGTTGTACTCCTCGTCAAAGAAACCGGTGGCGGGGTCGTCGTCGCCACCGGCAGGTTCAGGCGCCAGCACCTGCGGATTCGCGCAGCGCTCTTCGTTGCTCAGCCCCCGCACGCTGTCGGGCACGCCCGGCGGCGTCACGTTGGGCGCGCCCGGATCGGTGCTGCGAATCGAGTTGATGTTGCCGAACATGATCGAGAGATCGCGGAAGATCTGCACGTAGTCGCGACGGTCGAAGGTGCCGCCCTGGCCGCCGAACTCGTCTTCGTAGAACCAGTTTTCATAGTTCTGCCGCACCTCGTAGAGGCTGCGCGGCTCGGGCGTGCGCTCGGTGTTTGCGGCGCCGCAGCCTTCGGGATTCGCCTGAAACTCGGCTTCGCTGCAGAAGCCGCCGACGTAGACCGTGCGCACGTACTCGAGCAGGTGCACCCAATCGACGGGGCCGCCCAGCGGGCCGACGAAATCAAACCGCTCGGGGCTTCGCGATCCGATCAACGACGCGCCGGAAGAGCCCATCGACACGCCCATGATGGCGCGAAAGGTGAACTCACGCTCGCGCTCGGCGCTCGGCGTGTCCACGACGACCGCCTGGTACGTACCGAGCCGCGGCACCTCAAAGGTAACCGTGCCCGCTTCGCGGTAGTCCGGCGACACGACGGGCACGATGCGCGGCGTCGTTACACCCGGCCCCGTGTAGCTGAACTGAACCTCGCCGATATAGCGGCCGTTTGGCAGCCGCCCGAGCTGCACCGGCACCGTGAGCGGTACTTCACGGGTGAGGCGAACGGCCGGCCCAAAGGTGATCGCCGGGCCGAGGGCCCGAAAGCCGTCGGGCACCTGGTTGGGCGCGCATCGCAGGGACGCTTCGAAGGCGTCGACGCGGTAACGGTCGTCGTTTGCCGCTCCCTCGGGCAGCGCAATGCGCGCGCCGGCCGGCTCGCCTTCCAGGTTGCCCCCCGGTGCAACCGTGCCGGTGCTTTCGCCGCTGCAGGTCGGGGCGTCCGTGGATTCGACGGTGACGCGAAGCTCTGCGCTGCGCCGCTCGCCGTCGAGCCGGTCGACGTAGAACGCCGTGACGACGGCTTCGCCCACCGCAAGGCCCGTGAAACGTACGTTAAACTCCGACTGGCCCGACTCCAGCGTGCCGAGCCCGCTGGCGCTCACAATGCCTTCGGGCGCGATTTCGAGTTCGAGCTCCAAGTCTTCGCAGAAGTCCTGCTCAAGGCCGAGCTCGAGGAACTGCTCGCCGCCCGCGCCAAGCACCAGGTTGCCCCGGGTCCATAGCAGCCCCGGCGGGCGGCAGATCACCGGTCGACCTTCGTCGATGGTCATGTCTACGGCGCCGTCGACGCCGACTTCCCCGGCTTCCGGTCCCGCGTCGAGCGGATCGAGTTCAACGGCGTCGTCGCCGCATCCTTCGGTGAGGCCGAAGAAGGTGAGGCAGAGGGACGCGCTCAGGGCGAAGCATCGAGTTAGCGAAGGCGAAGCCATGGCGCACCATAGCTCGTGCACGCCGAAGCGAAAAACACTTGGGTGTCGCAGGCCGGTGCGCGGCGTCCGGCTTCTCGGACTGGTCCGCGCGTTGTCCCGGCTCACCCCGGACAGAGGCGATTTAGGTTACGTAGAGAATCACCACCACGGCCACGGCCCATAGCGCGAGGTTCAGCAGGAAGGGCACGTCTTTGAGCATCTTCTCCGTCGGTGAATCGGCCGCTTCCACGTCTTGCACGAGCTCCATAAAGCGCAGCACGCCGAACTCCACGAACACGATCGACGCCGCGAGGTAGTCGGTGCCGAAGAACTCCCGCGTATGTGGGTCAAGGGTGTAGACGACGTATGTGCCCGTTGTGGCGATCGCCGTGAGCCGAAGGAGCGATCCGAGTGTCTTCTTTGAGTAGCTCTCGAGGACGGCGCGATGGCTCTTGCCGCTGTCCATCTGAAGCTCGTGCATGCGTTTGCCGAACCCCAGGAACAGACTGAGCAAGAAGGTCACGATGAGCAGATAGACCGTTGGTTCGACCTGCAGAGCGAAGGTGCCCGCCAGCACGCGCAAGAGAAAACCCGCCGCGATGCAAAGCACGTCCACGTAGGGCACGCGCTTGAGTCGAAAGGTGTAGGCCACGTTGAGCAGCAGGTACGCGCCGATCATGGCGGCGACCCACGGGCCCAGGGCGGCGGAAACGCCGAGGGCCGTCAGCGCGAGCACGACCATGGCCGTCCGGGCCGAACGCTCGCTCACGGCGCCGCTGGCGATGGGCCGGTTTCGCTTTACCGGGTGGGCCCGGTCCGCCTCGACGTCTGCGATGTCGTTGAGCAGGTAGATCGCCGACGCCGCGAAGGAAAAGCAGAAGAAGGCTACGCCCGAGCGAAGCATCATCGACACATCGCCGAGGCCCTTCGCAAAGATCAGCGGCGCGAGAACAAAGAGGTTCTTAACCCACTGATGTGGCCGGGCGGCTTTGATCAGGCCGAGCACACCACCACCTTCGTTTTGCCACCCCTCGTTCGCCGACGCACGTCCGCCTTAACGACGCGCGCCGGTGCGAACATTTCGCGTCGCAGCGACACTGAGATGGGGCGTGGGCACCAGGCAGTCATCGCAGCCTCGCTACCGAAAGAGATCGATGAGGTCGAGGGTCAGGGCCGTGCCCCAGTTGCGCGCTCCGTCGTAGCGAAAGCGCACGACGCCGTCCCGGTCGACGATCCACGTTTCCGGGTAGAGCTCCGTTCCAAACTCGCCCTCGACGCCGCTCTTATCCGCGTCGAAGAGAAAATCGAGCGTGTACTCGGGCCCCAGGCCGGAAGACCGAAGGCGCGGTTCAATGCGTGGCGCCACCGTCGGCCAGTCGGCGTCCGTCGATACGGCCACAACGTCCACGGTGTCGCCGAAGCGCTGCTCGACCATTTGGGCGAGCAGCTCGACGGACGGCATTTCTTCAATGCAGGGTCCGCAGGTGATCGACCAGAAGTTCAGCACGACGACCTTGCCGCGCTGTTCGCCTAGCGACCACGTGCCGCCGTCGCGCGTTTCGAAGCTGACATCGGGCGCAATGCGCTCGTAGCCCAAGTAGTGAGGCGTGCCGCCGCCTCCGGCCATGAGCGTTTCAAACCGTTCGTTGCCGAGCACGGCCCGCAGCGGCGCCTGCGAAGCCCGGGTGGTGCCGTCGGCCACGGCCAGGGCAAAGAAGCTGATCAGCGGCACCGCCACGAACGCCACGATCGCCGTGGCCTTCGCCGACGCGTTCGTGCCCGAGGGTGCCTCCGCCTTGGGCTTCGAGGCCGCGGCGCTTTCGCTTTGGGCGCTCATCCGCGGGACTCTACGTGACCTTTGGCTGGCGTCCAGCCGGCCATCGGGTCCGCGACCCGAGGAATGGCAAAGCGCGAAGCGCCCAGGACGAGCCGCGCTTCGTCGCCCTCAAGTTCAAAGGCCTCGCTCAGCGCGAGGGCCGCGTGGTTGTCGAAGCGGGCGGGAACACGGCCGCCGCGGACGTCGCACCAGAGGGCGTCGTCTTCGCCCAAGCGCAGGGTTGTGGGATCGAGCTCTTCGACCCCGTCGCCCGAGAGCTGGAGGGTGACGCGGTCGTCCGCAATCGACGCCGAGCGAACGCTGTAGGGCGGGCCTTCGATTTCGACGAAGGCCCAGTTGATGGCGTTGTCGAGGCAGAAGCGACCGTCCGGCGCGCGCTCGATCCATGCGTCAAAGCTTCGCGAAAGGCCGTCGTGGGCCAGGGCTACGCCGTCCTGA
The DNA here is from genome assembly GCA_039201085.1 of Myxococcota bacterium. Classification (GTDB taxonomy): domain Bacteria; phylum Myxococcota_A; class Polyangia; order Polyangiales; family Houyiibacteriaceae; genus JBCCRV01. Next base: position 12,414 of record JBCCRV010000089.1, read on the forward strand.
TACCACTTGCCTCGGGCATCCCGGCGAATCGTCGTTTCGCGGGTAAAACCGCGCCGCTTCATTTCCTCCGGGTCCACGCTTGCGGTCTAGATCCCCAAGGCCGTGGGCGCCAGTTTTACGCGGCGCCATGGGCACCGCGGGTTCCGCCCGCCGGGCCGCGCTAGCCCCGCTTAGCGCGAGACGCCGAAACGACCAGTGCGCCGCGGGAACCGCTTGCGCCCCGCCTCATCAGTTCACGTCACGCGGCAGCGTTTCGCTCGGACCGCCCTTGCCGAAGCCGAGCTCGCCGCCAGCGACGTCGACGACGATCGTCTCGCCGGGGGCGTAGCGGCCTGCGAGCAGCTCTTGCGCAAGCGGGTTCTCGAGGTGCTTTTGAATCGCGCGCTTGAGCGGACGCGCGCCGTATGCGGGCTCGAAGCCGACGTGGGCGACGAAGTCCTTGGCGGCGTCCGTGACCTCGATGGCGAGACCGCGCTCGGCAAGCCGGCCTTCGAAGCGCCGCAGCTGCACATCCACGATGCGGCGCATGTCGCTTCGCGCGAGGCTGGTGAAGAGAATGGTCTCGTCGAGGCGGTTGAGAAACTCGGGCCTAAACCGCGCGCGAAGCTCGTCCATGACGCGCGCTTCTGCGCCCTCGCCGCCTTCACCCAGCAGGTGCTGGCTGCCGACGTTGCTCGTCAGAATCAGCACCGTGTTCTTGAAGTCGACGGTTCGGCCTTGGCCATCCGTGAGTCGACCGTCGTCGAGCACCTGAAGGAGCGCGTTCCACACGTCCGGGTGCGCCTTCTCGATCTCGTCGAAGAGCACGACGGAGTAGGGCCGGCGCCGAACCGGTTCGGTGAGCTGACCGCCTTCCTCATAGCCGACATAGCCGGGAGGCGCGCCGATGAGTCGGGACACGGAGTGCTTCTCCATGTACTCGCTCATATCGAGGCGAACCATGGCGCGCTCGTCGTCGAAGAGAAAGTGCGCGAGGGACTTCGCGAGCTCCGTCTTGCCGACGCCCGTCGGTCCAAGAAAGAGAAAGCTGCCCACGGGACGGTTGGCTTCACCGAGGCCCGCGCGGCTGCGGCGCACGGCGTTCGCCACGGCGACCACGGCGTCCTCCTGGCCGATGACCCGCGCGCCGAGGCGCGCCTCCATGTCGAGGAGCTTCTCGCGCTCCGACTCGAGCATCTTCGTGACGGGCACACCGGTCCAGCGTGAGACGACCGCCGCGATGTCTTCGTCGGTGACCTCCTCGTTGAGGAAGGAGCCATCCTTCTGCGCGTCGTCGAGGGCCGCCTGCGCCGCTTCCACGGCCTTTTCCGCCGCCGGTACGTCACCGTACTGCAGCTTCGCGGCGCGGTCGAAGTCCGCGGTGCGCTGGGCCCGCTCCAGGTCCAGCCGCAGCTCTTCTACGCGTGCCTTGGCGTCGCGAATGGCTACGATGAGCGACTTCTCTTGAAGCCAGGTAGCGCGCATGCGGCTGCGCTCTTCGTTCAGCTCGCTGAGTTCCTTTTCCAGCTCGTCGAGGCGCTTCATCGATGCCGGATCGCGCTCCTTCTTGAGGGCCTGCTTTTCGATCTCGAGCTGCATGCCCTTGCGTTCGAGCGCGTCGATCTCCGCGGGCATCGAGTCGATTTCCATCTTTAGGCGGCTCGCCGCTTCATCGACGAGATCGATGGCCTTGTCGGGAAGGAAGCGGTCCGTGATGTAGCGGTCCGAAAGGGTGGCCGCGGCCACGATCGCCGAGTCTTGAATGCGAATGCCGTGGTGCACTTCGTAGCGCTCCTTGAGGCCGCGCAGGATGCCGATCGTATCCTGCACGGACGGCTCGCCCGCCATCACAGGCTGAAAGCGCCGCGCAAAGGCCGCGTCCTTTTCGATGTGCTTGCGGTACTCGTCCAGCGTCGTCGCGCCGATGCATCGCAGCTCGCCGCGGGCCAGTGCCGGCTTGAGCATGTTGCTCGCGTCCATGGCGCCTTCGGATGCGCCGGCGCCCATGAGCGTGTGCAGCTCGTCGATGAAGAGGATTACGCTGCCTTCGGAGCTTTCGACCTCCGTGATGACGGCCTTGAGGCGCTCCTCAAATTCGCCCCGGTACTTGCTGCCGGCCACGAGCGACGCGAGGTCGAGGGCGAGCAGACGCTTTTCCTTGAGGGACTCGGGCACGTCGCCCTGGGCGATGCGGTGCGCGAGGCCTTCGACGATCGCCGTCTTGCCCACGCCCGGTTCGCCGATGAGCACGGGGTTGTTCTTCGTGCGGCGTGAGAGCACCTGCATGACCCGGCGGATTTCCTCGTCCCGTCCGATGACCGGATCGACCTTGCCGCTTCGGGCGCGCTCCGTGAGGTCCCGCGCGTACTTCTCGAGGGCTTGGTACTTGCCCTCCGGATCGGGGCCGGTGACGCGCTGCGTGCCGCGTACGCTTCCGACGGCCTTCTCCAAGTCCGACACGGAAACGCCAAGCAGCTCGCGCTCGGTCTTGTCGTCCGCCATGGCGAGCAGCACGTGCTCGGCGGACGTGTATTCGTCCTTCATCGATTCGGTGCGTTCCCACGCGCGCGTCATGAGCGTGCGCAGCGAACGCGACATGGACGGCTCGGCGCCGCCTTCGCCCGTGGGCAGCTTGGCCAGCTTCGCCGCGCCGCGCTGCGCGACTTTGGGCAGATCAGCGCCGGCCTTGATGAGAATCGCCGGCACGAGCCCTTCCTTTTGCGCGATCAGCGCGAGCAGAAAGTGCGCGGGGTGGGTTTCGGGATGACCTTGCTTGGTCGCGCTCTGCTGGGCGGTGAGCAGGGCCTCGCGGGTCTTGTTCGTCAGTCGGTCGAGTCGCATGGGATGGTTCCTCGCGCCGGCGCAAGAAGCCCTTTGCGGTGCTGCCACCGCCCGGCCTCCCCGGCGCCAAGAAACGGTAAGTCGGCGATTACAGGCGTCAACCGTGGGGGGCCGTCCGCGGGCATCGTCGCCTTTGGGGAACCGGCGTGGGAGAGGGGCTTCACCCGCCGGCGCACGTGGGGCCCCGTACTGTGGACGCGACTCGCTGCGC
>JBCCRV010000090.1:0-15220 GCA_039201085.1 Myxococcota bacterium
GCGCGCGCGTGACGGTCGCCGCACGGCGCGAAGAAGCCGCCGCCACCGAGGGTCTTGGAGCGCGTTTGGTCGCGTGGTTCGATGCGACGCGGCTGCGCTTTGAGGGGTGGCTGAGCGGTCGCCAGGCGGTAAAGCTTCTCTCCGGGGGCGAGCGGCTTGTCGGCATGCACCGCGTTGGCACCTCGCGGGCCGCCGTCGTACCGCCTTGGCTCCTCGGCGAGCTTGCGGAAGTGGCGGGGCCGGGCGTTGCCCTCGCAGCGATCGAAGAAGCCCGCGGCAGCGATCCGCGCGCCGGCGCCGAGGCCTACTACGATGCCTTTGCGGCAGAGGCGGAACTGGTGAGCGGCGACGAGATGCGCGCCATCGAGCTGGCGGAGCAAGCGCGAAGCGTGCTGGGCGCGGGTGAGTCGTTGCTTCGCGCGCGCGCCGACGCGATTCGCGCCGAAGCGATGCGCCGCATCGGCGACGCGCGCGCACCCCTTGCGTATGAAGCGGCCGTCGAAGACGACCCCGGCGTCTTTCGCCGTTTGGGATTTGTGGTGCCGGTGCGCTTTGAGCAGGTTCGCGGCGGCGACGTGGAAGACGACGCGCGTGCGGCCCTGGCGCGCACGCCGCGCTTCGACGATGCGGGCGAATCCGGTGCGCTCACGGTTCGTCTGGACGGTGATGCCGCTCGTTTGCGCATCTGCCTCATGGGAAGCCGGGACACGGTCTACGATTGCGCCGAGGGCACGCCGGACAGCGACGAATCGCCGGACGACTTCGCCGGACGCGTCGCCCGCGAGTTCATCGACGTGGCCTTCGCCCCGCGAATCGATCTTTCACAAGGCGACATTGGCAGCCTCGATGGTTCGAACGCAACCGCCCGCGATCCGCTCGATGGGATCGGACGCGGCCTCGACCGCTGAGCGTCAGGCCGATCGCTGACGGGTGCGGCGATGGGTCGCACTTGAGGGTAAGGTGAGGGTAAACGCACTAAGCGCTCTCACCACTCTCCGTACGAATTTGGGGGTTTTTGTCACTGCGTGTGAGGAATCGAGGTCGATCCTTCTTTATTACCCAATTTGGGGTATGGTGATTCCCTTCGAATCGTTCACCCTACATGGAGGAGTGACGCAGGGGCAGCGTCACGTGAAGGGTGAAGTGCAATGGCCGAAAGCCGATCGACTGCCGAACAACAAAAGCCGTGGGACCTTGAGGTTCCCGAATCATCGGGCGTTCACGTCTCCGACGGCCCCTCCAGCGCCGCCGAGTGGCGTGCGCACGTCGAGTCGAGCGGCGAGCTTTCACCGGCCATGGCCGCCGCCCTCGATGCGTTCTCACGCCTCGAAAAGCGCGCCGAGCGCACCGCGTCGATTCACGCGCGGCTCGCGCAAACGGTGGACCGCCTTCCCTTCGGTATGGCGCTCCTCGATGGGTATGCGGTGGTGCACGTCAACGCCGAGGGGTCGCGCCTGATCGACGGTGCGGGCTTTCGCATCACGCCCCGCGGCCAGCTCGAGGGCGTGACGGAGGCGCTGCAGCGCCGTTTCGCCGAAGCATGCGTGGCCGTCGAGACGGGGCGCGAAGAAATGGTTGCCTTTCGGGTTCCGCGCCACCGGGGCGACTGCCACGCGGTGGTGGTTCGCCTGGGCGAATCCGAAGACGGCCTCGTCGTGCTCATGACGGACCCGAACCGCGCGCCCGCGGCATACGAAGACGTGCTGCGCGCGCACTATGGATTCACGCCGACGGAGGCCCGCGTCGCTGTGCGACTCGTGCTGGGTCTCACGCCGCGTGAGATTGCGGAGAAGCTTCAGGTCGGCGTTGAAACGACGCGAACGCACGTGAAGCACATCCTTGGAAAGATGAAGTGCCACCGCCAAGTGGACGCCGTACGCAAGCTGGTTCTCGGGCCCAGTCTCTACGTCTAAGCCGGCTCCGGGCCGCGGGACGGGCTTCGCTCTTGCGGGGCCCGTTTTTCAATTCCGCGCTCTCCAATGCACTGCTCGCCCTTTCGCCCTAAGCTCCAGCCATGAGCGAGCGAGTAATTGTGCATGAGGCAACGAGCCAGATCGAAGCCGAGGGACCTCGTGCATGGCTCGAGGGCGAAGGCATCGCCTGCCACCTCGACGATCCACGGGACACGGCGTATCCGGGCATCGTCGACCGCGGTCGTCCGTTCCGCGTGTGGGTGCGCGCGGGCGACCGGAGCGCCGCCGAGAATGCGACGAAGGCGTGGCTAACGGCCACGACCCTTTCGGACGGCCCGTACCGTCACGTCGAAAGCGAAGAGCCAGCGCTCGGCCCGACGGCGGGCCAGCTGGCGCGTCAGCGCTTCGCCCGTAGCGCCACTTGGGCCCTGCTCGCGGTGGCCTCCGTTGGCGCGAACTTCTACCTCTATCTCGACCGAATGGCGCTTGAGCGTGAAGCCGCCGCCGCGTGCGATACGCTCGGCGCGAACGCCGCAGAGCTCGCCCTTTGTCGGTGACGAAGGGCGGTCTGGTCTGAGTCGTCGCTCGGGTACCGGCGTCCGTCTCTGCGAGGCATCTTCGTGGTGCGGAGTGGCGCGGGCCCGAAACGCGCGTGCTCCGAGTGGTCGCTGGGGCAAGGGCATCCGCCACTGGCGGAGGCAGGGGCATTCGCCTTCGGCGAGGCACGGGAGCAGCCCTGAAAACGCGCCTTTGGCGCGCGTTCGGGGCTAACTCCTGTGGTCAGGTCTCTAGAGCACAATCAACACATACACGACCGCTAGCGTGAGCTGCAGCAGCGCGAAGGGGAGGGCGGCGCGTACGAAGCCCGCGAAGGAGAGGGGGACCTTGTATTTGTGCATGAGCGTCACGGCCACGACGGTGCTTGCCGAGCCGATCGGCGTCAGGTTTCCGCCAAGGTTCGCGCCGAACACCACGCTCCACCACAGGCGAAAGTCGTTCGGTTCCATCGCCGTGAGTATCTTCGAGAGCATGGCCGCGAGCGGGATGTTGTCGGTGACGGCGGAAAAGCCCGCGGACGCGACGAGAGTGGCGCCCGTTCCGGCGCCGCCGGCCGCCCCGTTAAGGGCGATCACATGGGCCAAACCATCGCCGATGAGTTCGAGCACCTTGGCGTGTTCCATCACGTCGATGACGATGAAGAGGAAGGCGAAGAAGAGCAGCAGATCCCAGTCGACGGCGCGGTAGAAGCGGTCGACCTCGGACTTGAAGCCGGCCAGCATGACGATGGCGAAGGCCATGGCTACGAAGCCCATACCCAGGGGGTAGTCGAACGCGCTTGTCGCCGCGATGGCCGCGATGAAGAGCACGAGCATCGCCGCGCTTAGGCGAAAGAAGCGTACCGATGCGCGGCCGTCGTTTTCGTCGAAGGCATCGACCCGCCGCGCAGCTTCGTCGGCGTCCTTCTTCGAAGCGGGTCCTTCGATCCGATACCGCCGCAGCCCAAGCGCCAGCGTTAGGACCGTCGCCAAGGCCACGTACGGTGCCGCGGCCACAAAGAAGGCCATGAAGGAGATGTTCGCCGCCGTGCCCACGATGATGTTCGGCACGGACGAGATGAGCGTGAGCAAGCCGCCGACGTTTGTGAGCAAGCCTTCGATGAGAAGGAACGGAAGGAGGCGGTCGCGCTGATCGAGTTTGTCGAGCGACACCGCCGTGAGTGAGCCGACGATCAGCATGGCCGTGACGTTGTTGAGCAGCGCCGAAAAGAGCACCGTCATCGCGCCGTAGGCGACGAGCAGTCGGCGCAAGTCGCCGCGCGACGCTTTCGTTAGTCGAATGGCAATCCACGTGAAGAGGCCAGATTTACTCGTCACATCGACGAAGAGGCTCGAGCCGAGAATGATCGCGATGACGCCCCAGTCGATGCCGAGTACGTACACGGGAATGTCCCGCGTTTCGCCCGCAGCCGTAACCACGGGGCCAAAGTGAAGCACGCCCGTCGCGTGCCCGAGGGCCAAGGCGAGCACGGCGTAGAGCCCGGCGATGAACGACTTCTTGGCGTGAATGCGCTCCTCAAAGGCGAGCGTGAGCACCATCGCGATCAAGAGCGCGCAAAAGATCAACGTCGTTTGTGCACTGACGGGGTGCATTAGACCATCAGCAGTGGCGTTTCGACGAGGGCGACAGCGAGCGAGTAGCTGGCGCCGCCCAGGGCGATGCGGTCCTCTTCGAGGGCGCGCATGACGACGAGGTCGATGGCGCCCCGTTCGATGAGCACGCGGTAGTCCGCGACCCGATGGCCGAGCTGCACGTGCTCGCGGATCGTCACGCTGCGCCCGGCTTCTATGAAAGCGGCCTGTACCGACTTCATGTAGTGACGCGGTTCCTTCAGCAGTTGCGCCGGGAGCGTTTCGCGGGCGGCGTCCGTGTTGAGCGCCGCGATCTTGCCGATGGCTCGCAGGTAGCGTTCGAGCACGCGATCGTCTTCCATGTGAACGAGGTGAAGGGTGCCGCCTTCGCGCGTGGCGAGCGCCGCCCAGTTGAGCAACCCATCGTCTTCCCGTAGATCATCGCCGGCGAGGCTTTCATCGAGCACCATGACGTGATCGCTCAGCGTGCTTCGCCACTCCATCGACGGATAGGCCCGTGGGCTTGGCGTCACGAGAACGGGAACCTGCGTGCCGCGTGTGAGTGCGTTCAGATCGGCGCCCAGGCTGTACTTGTAGCGCCAACCGTCTGAATGCAGGTTGCGGTAGGTGACGATGAGATCGGGCGCTTCGTCTTCCACAAGTCGAAGCATCGCTTCGACGCCCAGTACATCGTGGGGCGCCAGCGTCAGCTGGGCGCCCGCGAGCATTGGCTCAGCGAATTCCCGAACGGCCGCGACGTAGCCGTCCGCCTGTTCGAGGTCGCCTACCGCCAGCACCTTCGCGACTTCGGGCGCGGCAAGGCGAAAGGGAGAGCGGCTCGCCGAGCGAAACATGCTTTCAAACTCGTCGATGTGCGCCACCCGGCGAGCATACCCGATGGCGAGGTGCGTCCAGGGCTTTCCCCTTGTATGCCGTCCCTATGAAGCTTCGTGCACCGCGCGCACCCGGAGGGGAGACCGAATGAGCGAAGCGAACGAGCCGGCTGGCGACGATGCAACCGCCGCGGCGGAGCCGCCGCCCGAATCGAATCGCGGCCGCTGGTTTCGCCTTGGATTGCTCGCGGCGCTCACCGTCGCGGCGATCCTTGCGCTTCGCTCCACGGGCATGAGCGGCGCCGAGATGATCGAACGGACCCGCAGCGCGATGGCGAGCGCCGGCATCGGCGGTTTTCTGCTTTTCGTCGTTCTCTTCGCCCTCGGCGAGCTCATGCATGTTCCAGGCCTGGTGTTCATCGCTGCGGCGGTCTTCGCCTACGAGCCCACCCTTGGTGCCGTAGCCGGCTACACGGGCGCCGTAGCGAGCGTGTCGATTGCCTTTGCGGTGGTACGCGGCGCCGGCGGCCAAGCGCTCAAGACCGTCGACAAACCTTGGCTGCAGCGTTGGCTCAAGCGGCTCGAGGCGCGGCCCGTTCGGGTGGTCTTCCTCTTGCGCACCCTGCTTTGGATGGCGCCGATCCTGAACTACGCGCTCGCCATGGCCCCGCTGCGCTTTCGCGACTACTTCATCGGATCAGCGCTCGGCCTAGTCATGCCGGTGATTCTCGCCGTGACCTTTTTGGACAAGGTCATGGAGTGGTTTCTCTAGGGAAACATCGATTCGGGCGTCGCCGGCGATCCGACGAGCAGCTCCGAGCGGGCTTTCTTCACGCTCGCCGAAAGCACGCGCGCGGACGTCGACTGGGGCGTCATGCGCAGCAGGTTGCTCATTGCGCGCACCATCGCGCGGGCTGAAGGAAAGCGCTCCTCCGGATCCTTGGCCAGGGCCCGGTGCACGAGCGCGTGCAGCTCCTTCGGCGTATCTGGACGAAGCGATGCGAGCGGCGGAACGCGCGCTTCTTTGACGGCACCGAGCACCTCGACGGGTCCTTCACCCGTGAAGAGCTTTCGGCCGACGAGCGTTTCCCAAAGCACAATGCCCACGCCGAAGAGGTCCGTTTGCACCGAAGGGTCCGCGCCCATGGTGAGCTCCGGCGCCAGGTAGGAGAGCTTGCCCTTGACGATTTGCGGCTGGGTCATGCGGCCGCGATCCATTGCGCGTGCCAAACCAAAGTCCGTGAGCTTCACGATGCCGTTTTCGCCAATCAGAATGTTCTGCGGGGTGACGTCGCGGTGAAAGACCGGCACCCGTTTGCCGTCGGCGTTTCGATTTTCGTGCGCGGCGCTCAGGCCCTTCAGCATTTCGATGCCGATGGCCATGACGAGCGGCCAGGACGACTGGTCTTGCAGGCCTTCGTGGGCCCGCTGCCAGTCGGCGAGGTTAACGCCCTCAATCCACTCCATGACGAGGAAGAAGCAGCCGTCTTCGTCCTCGTCGAAATCGTGAATCTGCACCACGTTGGGATGCTGCAGCGCCGCCGTGACGCGCGCCTCTTCCACGAACATCGCGACGAAGTTCGGGTCGCCGCTCAGGTGGTCGAGTATGCGCTTCACGGCCACGGAGCGTCGAAAGCCGCGCGCGCCAAGCGTATGGGCTCGGAAAACCTCCGCCATGCCACCCTCGCCGGCGAGCTGTATCAGCTCGTATTTTCCGCCCAGACGGCGGCCGATGTCCGGATGGGCCACGGCGCGAGGGTAGACCAGCGCCTGGGTCGCCCGCAGCTTTTTTGACGAAACTCGGCAAAAACCGCTACGCGCGAGAGATGGCCCGCCCTCGCTTTCGCCGCGCCCTGAGCGCCGTCCTCGCATCGGCCACGGTCGTCGCCGTGGGCGCCGGCTTCTTTCTATATCAAGCGTCCGCTGGCGAAGACGCCGTGCGTTTGGCCGCTGCGAGTTTGGAAACGCCCTTCCTGCACGCTCCCGAACTGCATGAACTCGCCATTGAGGAGGCCGCCACGGCCCTCGAGCGCGCGCAGGATCTCGGCGCGAGCGTTGAGCCGAGCCTGCAGAAGGAGGTCGAAGCATTTGAATACTGGGCCGCCGGCGATTTGATCTTCGCCGAAGGCGCCCTTGGCGAGGCCCGGCAGGGCGACGGTTGGACGACGCGCCGGCGTTTACTCGCCGCCGCCATTGCGCGCGCTGCCGGTCGCGTCGACGAAGCGAGCGACCACGCGGCCGAAGCCGTCGCTGGTGCGCCGGACGATCCACGTGCCCTCTTGATGATGGCAGACCTTGCCCTCGACGCTGGCGACGGACAGGCGGCTCGCACGGCCCTCGAACACCTTGAAGACGCCGAACGCAGCCTACCGACGGTGCAGAACCGCATCGGATTGGCGTACGAGGTGCTGGGCGATGCGGACGCCGCTGAGCAAGCGTTTCGCAGCGCCATCGACCGGGCTCCGGAACTCTTTGAGGCCCACATCAACCTTGGTCGAACGCTGCGGGCTCGTGGCGACGTTCGGGGAGCCCAGGGCGCTTTTCAAACCGCCGTTGGCCTCTCGCCGGCTGACGCGGATGGCCATCTGGGCCTAGGGTTGGTCACAGGCGGCGATGAAGGCGCGCAGCACCTCCAACGCGCCGCGGAGCTTGCGCCCTACGAAGACGCGGCGCTTCTGGCGCTCGGCGATATTCACGCGGCGGAAGGTCGCTACGACGAGGCCGTTGAAACGTACCGCGAGGCCCTGCGCCGAAGCGGACGCAACGCCGCGGGCTACGTAAAGCTCGGTAACGCCCTCGTGCGTACGCGCTCGGACGCGGATGCGCAGGTCGCCTTCAACGCGGCCATCGCCCTCGATGAGGACCTCGCGCCGGCGCACAACGGACTAGGAACGTGCTTGGCGGCTCTGGGACAAGTGGAGGACGCCCAAGCTTCCTTTGAACGCGCCGCGGCCTTGGACGACAGCGACCCCCATCCGCTCATGAACCTTGCGGTGCTTCATGCACGCCACGGGGATCGGCGCGAAGCCGAAGCACGCTGGGCGGACGCTCAGTCACGACGGCCCGGGCTCGGTCCGCTTCCCCGCTAGGCGTACCGAGAACCCGCTTCACCCTCGCTGCGTCCGTCGGACCGGTCTGGTTTGCAAGCGGTGCAATCGGGCAGCTTCGTGGGAAAAATGCGATCGCCCAATGCTGCCGAACCGGCACGTTAGCTATCGGTGGCGGAGTTCTGTGGAAAGGTGATGTAAGATGTTGTTATTAATGGTATTTTGAGCGATCCATCTCTTTGGCGCTCTTCCCGCTTTTTTGCCCCGCAGCGGTCCTCCTGCCTTGAAGCGCTCCCAGCGGCCCGTTAGCACCGCCGCTTCGATGGGGAGCTCCGTGCAAACGACTTTTCGGCGCGCCGGCGCGTTGGAGCCGGCGGCCGATTATGCGGGCCTGGTCGGTCGGCTGACGCAGCGGCCGACGAGCTCGGTGGCGTTTGCCGGCGTGCTCGCCGAGCTCTCGGACGTTTCCGCGGGGGTGGCCCTTCGCGAAGTGCTCTCCGCGGGCGCCGTCGACGTTCGCACGACGCCGCAGGTCGACGACGGCCGCTGGCTGCTCGCCCATGTGGAGCGCCAGCTCGACAGCATGGACCGCTTCGTCGAGCGCCGTCTCGGCCAACCCTTTGAAGGGCTAAACCGGCTTTCGCGGGTCGACGAAGTGCTCGCGGATGTGCGTGCCTCCCCGGCCGCTGCGTCCATCGAGCGGGAGCTCGAGCGCCACGCCCGAAGCTATGAGCAGCGCCTGCTCGCAATGCTGCGCACCCTTCGCCGTGATGGCGCACGCATTCGGCAAGACGCTGCGAGCGAGCTTCGCAGCTTGGGTGCCTCTGCTGCCTACCTGGAGCGCATCGACGCGGGCCTTCGGCGCGCGACGGCGCAAGCGCTCGCCCTGCGGGACGGCCGGCTCGCGGCGCTTTTTTCTGCAATGGCGGCGGCGGCGTTTGCCGATGCGCTGATGCAGGCAGGCGAGCTTCGCGCGGACGCGCAGCTGCGCCTGGAACGCGACGATCGGCGCGGAAAGCTGCGCCAGCTGCGCGCCGATCAGGATCGGATCGTGCGTGCCGTCGCCGCCGAAGAACGAGCTTTGCTGACGCACCTGGTGCGCTCAGCCATCAACGCGGCCGAGGCCGCAGGAGAAACCCCATGACACGCGCAGCCGTTCTACTGACGGGCGCCGCCGGCCTAGCGATTGTGCTTCGCGCTGCGGCGTACTACTCGGGCGTCGACTCCTTCGCGTTTGCGATCACCGTGGTGATGGCCTTCAGCTTGTGCGCCGGCGTGATCGAGTTGCTCCTTCGCGCGCGGCGCGTGGCGGGACTGCACGACGACCTTCGAGGACTCGTGGCGGGCGCAGCGAAGGAAGTTGAAAGCGCCTCGAAGGAAAACGAAGCGCTCTCCGACCTGGGCAAGGCACCGGAAGGATTGCGCGCGGTTCTTCGCTCCCACCTCGAGCGCGACCCGATGCCGACGCGGGCGCCGCTCTTCACGCCCTACCTGATCGGCCTGCTCGTGATGCTCGGTCTGCTCGGTACGTTCCTTGGGCTCTTTGAAACGCTGCGGGGCGCGCGCGAAGCGCTTAGCACCGGCGCCGACGTGGACGCCCTTCGGGCCGGCCTTGCGACGCCGATGGCGGGGTTGATGCGCAGCTTCGGAACCTCCGCAGCGGGCGTGGCCTGCAGCGCCATGCTTGGCCTCGGTGCCGTGTTCGTGCGCCGTAGTTCGCGGGCCTTCGACCGCGACGTGCACCGCGCGTGCGCCGGCGTGCTCGCCCACCTTTCCGCCGCCCGTCGTCAGCTGACGGCGCTCGTGGCGCTCGCCGAGCAAGGCGAATCGCTGCCCCGCGCGGCCGCTTCCCTCGACGCCGCCGCAGCGTCCCTCACGGCGCTTCGCGAGAGCGCAGACGACGCGACGCGTCGGCAAGAAACGGCGCTTACGAAGGTTGGGGAGCGGCTCGGCGCTGCGCTCGACCGCACCGTCGCAAGCCTTGAAGAGCGCCTCGAGTCGCTCGATGCATCGATTCGCACGGCCCAGCGCGAGCAGCTGGAAGCGCTGCAGTTGGAAGCGGCCGCCGCACGTGCTGCCGCGAGCGAAGCCGCGAGCGCCGCCGCCGCCGCCCTCGAAACAAGCGCCGCCCGCCTGTCGGAGGGTCTCGGCGAAGCGACATCCCACGTGGAAACGGGATTGCGCGCCGCCACGCTGGAGCTGTCGCGCGGCTTCGAGGGCTGGACCGCAAGCGCCGCCGAGCACGCCGAGGTCGAGCGGGCCGCCGCGAGCGCCAACTTCGACGTCATGATGCAGCGTCTCGGTGCCCTCGAAGAGGCGTGGCGCAGTGGCCACGCCAGGGCCGCCGAGCAGGTGCAGGCGGTCATGCATGAAGGCATCGCCGAGGCTACCAAGGCGGCGAGCGAATCGGTGCAGCCGACGGTGGCGCGCATCGTCGAGGCGACGGAGCAAAGCGCTGCATCGCATCTTCGCGAGCTGCGCCGCAACTTGGAAGCGGACGCGGAAGCGCGCCGCGGTCGGGACGAAGCCGCCGCCGAAGCCCTCGGGAAGCACGTGGCTACGATCGAAGCGTCCCTCGACGCGGCCCGTGAGCAGCGCCGCGCGAGCGACGCGGATGCTTATGCCGCCTTCGAGCAGCACGTGGAAGGCACCCTTGCGCGACTCGACGCCGCCGGCCAAGCGCGCGCCGCGGCGAACCAACAGCGCGCCGACGCGGTGCTCTCCCACCTTCGCTCCGTGGAGGAGGAAACGGCGACGCGCACGCAGGCGATGGTGCAAACGATTGAAGGCGCCGTGGGCAGGCTGGACGACGCGCGCGGCGCCGCCGCCGAGCGCGATGCGGAACGCGCCGAGACCCTTCTTCATACGGCGAAGCGCGTGGAGAGTGAACTCGGCGTGGCGTCGGCGGCGCTCACCGCGCGCGCGGTGGGCCAGCGCGAAGCGGACGAGGCGCGCGACCTTCGGGCCGATGCGGTCTTAGGCCGGCTTGAAGAAGTGGTGGCGCATGTCGATTCGCACGCGAAGACCCAGCAGGCGGCGACCTCGGCGCTCTTCGAGCGTCAGGAAGCGCGCGGCGCCGAGCTCGAAACTGCCGCCACGCGGCGGCTCGAAGAGCTGATGGCGGCGATCGGCCGCAGCGCCGAAACGCAGGCCGAGCGCATCGCGGCCTTCGAGCAGACGCTCGCGAACCGCCAAGAATCGGCCGCGGCGGAGCTTCGGCAGGATCTTCTCGAGCAGGCCAACCAGCTCGGCGAAGGGCTCGACCGCGCCGCCGACATGGTGCGTGAAGCGGCGAGCCTTGTGCAGGCCGGCGGCGCCGAGCTAAGCGCGGCCGTGGAGCTCTTTGGGGGCAGCGTGCAGCAGCACGGCGAAGCCGCTCAGCGCTGGCTCACGGGCCTTTCCGTGGTCGAGGAGCGGGTCGAGGAGGCCGGCGAAGGAGCCGCCGTGGAGGTGCTCGGTGAGTACCTGACGCGCACCCATGAGCTCTTTGATCAGCAGCTTGGGTTCCAACAGGAGCTACTGGAACAGCTTCGCGCGTCCACGGGCCATCGAGGACAAGCCGATGCATGAAGAAGGCCCGCCGATCTGGGCTGCCTTCGGCGACCTCATGGCCTGCCTGGTCGGGCTCTTCGTGCTCTTCTTCAGCTGGATGATCCTGATGGAGGTCAGCCTTGCCGAAGAGCTGCACGTCGCCGAGGCGGAAGCCGAGCAAGCGACGGCGCGGGCCGAAGCGCTGGAAACGGCGCTCGCTGGACCGCTCGCGTCGGGCCTCATCACGCTGACAGACGGCCGCATCGGCATTCGCGGCGCCGTGCTCTTTGACACCAGCTCGGCCGAGCTCCGACCTTCGGGCGTGCGCCTTCTTCGTCAGCTTGCGGGTCCGCTCCGTTCGTACATGAGCGACCGCGGTGAAGCGCTCATGATCAGCGGCTTCACGGACGACCGTGGGCTCCGCCGCGGCGGCACCTTTGCGGACAACTGGGAGCTGAGCTCCGAGCGCGCCCTCACGGTGACGCGCACGCTGATCGGCGCCGGCGTATCGGCCAACTCGGTCTTCGCAGCGGGCTTCGGACCGCACCATCCGGTGGCGAACAACGAGAGCGAAGAAGGCCGCACGCTAAACCGCCGCGTGGAGATCGCACCGGTGCCGCGTCCGCTCTTCGAACGGCTCACATCACGGGAAACGCCGTGAGCATCGCGCCCGAGAGCCGCCCGGCGCATGCGCCGGCCCTTCCGGTGGCTCCTAGCCCGCGTTCGTCACCAGATGGCGTGCCCTCGCACACCCCTGCGGCGCTGGCCCACGTGCCTTCGTCGCCCGACGCGACTTCAGACACGGACGCGCCGGCCTCCGCGGGCGTGCGCCCGTTGGCCGAGGCGGCTGCGTTCCGCCTCGCGGCGGGCCTCGAAGCAGCGCGCGCGGACGGGCTGGAGCACTTCGACAAGCTGCGCTTTCGTTTTGTGACGCACCTTGCGGCGCGCGCCCTCGACAGCGGTTCGGCGCGCATCGCCGAGCGTGCACACGCACGCCTCGACGCGCTGCGTGCAGACTTCGAAGAGCGGCGGGCGCGCCTTGCTGCGCAGCTCGCCCTCGCACGGGAGCTCGCGCCCGATCCGCGCTGGGGAAGTACGGCCCGCGCCATCGTCGAAGCCTTCGAACGGGGCGCCCTGCGCGACGCGGAGCGCTTGCTCATCAAGCTTCGGCCGCGCCGATCGCGCGCCGATGCGCCTCGCCTCGAGGCGCAAGTAAAGCGCCGCTCCACGCTGCCGCCTCCGCCCGAGGGCGACGCCCTCGCCCTCGCGACCCGGCTCTACGGTGAGCGCTCCGGCGACGCCTTTGCCCGGCGCGCCGTCGCCGAACTTCGCGACGAGCTTCCGGCTCCGGAAGACGCCGGGCCCTACCACGCGTCCACCGTCGCAGCGGACGCCCTCGCCGAGCTCGACGCGCACGCGCGGCCGCTTCTTCGCGCGTGGCTGCAGCGCTTGCGCAACCTGGACGCGCTCCGCGATCCGGATCCGGAAACGTAGGACGCTCTGGCGTCTACGTCCGCCTGTTCGCGCGCGGGTAGGCACGCGCATGTCGATTCTCAAACGGGAGTTTTGACCGATTGAGTGCGGCCCTCGCCGTCGGGGATTTAGCCCTTCTTCGAGCCGTAGGCGATCTGTTCGAGGCGCGATTTGTCTTTGACCTCGATCAAATCCGGGCTGACCTTCAAGGCGCCCTGGCGTTCGAGATAGGCGAGTCCGCGCGAGATCTCTTCGCGCACCGTGCCCAAACGGCCGGCCACCGTTTCGGTGGTTAGGTCGCGCACGAGGTTAACGGCGTCTTGGCCCTTCGCTTCGCGCATGGCGATGAGCGCGCAGAGGAAGGATGCAAGGCGCGCCGGTACGGTGCGCAGGCTCAAGTCGCTCACCAAGGCGAGGGTCCGGTCGCTTCGCTTGGCACGCAGGTCCACGAGCAGCTCGTAGATCGTCGGGTTGCGGGCTCCGATACGCGTCAGTGTGGCGTTTGAAATCACGATTGCGGACGCGGCCCGCATGGCGATGGCGCTCGCGGGGTAGGTGCCCGCATCGAAGCGAATGCCCTCCACGATGACCTTGCCGGGGCGGGCCAGGTAAAGGATTTGCTCGCGACCATCCTTGCCGCTCTTCGTGAGCTTCACCTCGCCGGTGCGGACGATCCATAAACCTTCCGCCGGCTGGCCCTCGCTGAATATCGGGGCCCCCTTCGGCGCCTTTCGCACCTCTGCGGCTTCCGCGAGGCCCATCAGGTCGCTTACGGGCAGTTCCTTGATGCGAGGGATGTCCCTGAGGAGCTCCTCAGCGGTGCGGGGCGCAATCGCCATTGGAACACCATAGGAGGGCGGCTGTGAAAATACCAGCTGTGCCTTTCCGTGAAAGGCGAAGCTTCGCCGAAGCGGCCACAGTCATGGCGGGACCCAGGGCGATCCACTAGCCTTGCTGGATGGAAGCGGTTCCGGGAGGGCACGTATTCGCCGTCGTGTTGGTGACGGACGATGAGGAGCCGCGGGTTTGGCCCTTTGACGGTGAGACGCTTCGCCTCGATGCCAACGGCCGGCCGTGCACCAAAGCGCCGCTTCTCGAGCTCCGGTGGACCGGTCGGGAAGCGCGAATCGTGCTCGGTGCCGGTGCCTTCATTGCTGGCAAGTCCGCGGGAAGCGGCGCCGAACTCAAGCCCGGTGAAGATCTGCGGCTGGGGAACTTGCACATTGTCGTGGGCGTCACCGGCGATCTGCGAAGCGGGGGCCGACGCACGCTCACGCACCATGAGTTTCGCGAGAGGGTTTATGAGGAGATCGCGCGTGCGCGACGAAGCGGTCGAAGCACCGCGCTCGTGATGACCGCCGCGCGCGCCGGCGATGGCCAGGCGGTCGCTCGAGCCGCCCTCGACACCTTTCGCGCCGGCGACCTCGCCGCGACCTATGCGCCGGATCAACCGGAGTTTTTGCTCACCGACACGGACGGCGAGACGGCCAAGGCCGTGGTCGAGCGCGTCTTCGAAACGGCCGGTGTCAACGCCTGCGCGGGCATTGCCGTCGCACCGCACGACGGCGAGACAGCCGAGCGGCTCGTACGGGCCGCTCGGCGCGCCTTGGCCGACGCAGAGCGGGCCCGAAGCGAGGGCGAAAACTCCTTTGCCTTTGCGCCGGCGGATCGGGGAACCGGTCTGCTGGAAGCGGTGCAAAAGGACCTGCGCCCAGTGGCCGTCGACGCGCGCACCGTGGAGGTGCTGGGCCGGGTGCATGACTTGGCCGAAGGCGACGCGTCCGTACTCCTGCTGGGTGAAGCTAGCGTGGGCAAGAGCGCCTACGCGCGCCTCCTCCATCGTGACTCCGGTGCGACGGGCCGCTTCGTCGCACGCCACGGCGCCACCTTTGAGCTCGCCGCTGGCCTGGAAGACGTGCTCGTCGAGGCCGCCGCTGGAGTGCTCTTCGTCGAGGAGGTCGCCGAGCTATCGCTCGCCGATCAGGGCGTGCTCGCCGATGCGCTGCCCGCGATGGCCGGCCGCATTCGTTTGATTGCATCGTCCGAGCATGCCGTGGGCGCACTCGCTGCGCGCGGCGCCTTCAACACACGGCTGGCAGACGAGCTCAGCGCGCAGGTCGTCACGATTCCGTCCCTGCGCGAGCGTCCCGACGACATTCTTCCGCTGGCGCGCAGCTTTGTACGCTCGGCCCAGCGCATGCGCTTTTCCGCGGGCGCTGTTGCTCGTCTTCGCGCGTACCCTTGGCCCGGCAATGTGCTTGAGCTCGCGAACGCCGTTGAACGGGCCGTTCAGC
>JBCCRV010000091.1:0-15180 GCA_039201085.1 Myxococcota bacterium
CCGCCGCAGCTGTGTGAAGATCGCTGACCCGAGACGCCAAAGTTCCAGCCGAGGGAAAGCGTGAAGGCTCGCTCGAAGGAGCGCTCGCGAAGCCCCTGGTCACCCTGGCTTGCCACGGGAATCGTGACGCGAAAGATCACGCCCACGGGACCGAAGGTGAGGGTCTTGGCGAGATGGACGCCCGTGCTTGCGGCAAAACCGTCGGCCGCCGTTCGCTGGGCGATGCCCAGCTGAATGCCGAAGGGGCCGTAGCCGCCCGCGAAGCCGCCGGCGAAGCGCTCGCTCCCGTCGAGCATCAGATCCCCGGCGATGAAAGCGCCGACGTGAAAGGCACTGGCGCCGGTGAAGACTCGAAGCTGCAGGTCGAGGCCGAAGCCGTGTTCGCGTGCATCGTCTGCGCTGCTCAGGCTGTAGCGAAACGCCGGCCGCAGCTGGATGGCGCGTCCACTCGTGGCCTGCGCGGCACCGTCTTCGAGACTACCGCCGCCGAAGTTAGCGCTTGCGTTCGACGTGAAGGTCGAGGCCAGGGCGAGGAAAAGGGTGAGCGGAAGGACACGTCGGAGCATGGCCGAAGAATGGGCCCGGCAAACGCAAGCGGCAAGCCTGAGGTGCGCTATAGAGCGGCATGGCCGCCCCGGTGAAGGAAGCCCCATCGCCCGAAGCTCGCGCTGAGGCACACGAAACGTCCGCAAAAGCGCACGAATCGGCCGCCCTTCAAGAACATGCTGCGGCAACACGCCTCGCTGCTCTTCAGCTTTTCGCGTTTATTGCAATACTGGTATTCACGATTGCGGGGTTTTCTCAGGACCGGTGGTGGATGTTCTTGGCCGGCTTCCTGAGTCTCGTGCTCTTCCTCTTGTTTCGAGCCGCCCAGGTCCGCCGTGAGGCGAAACAAGCCTTGCTCGAAGCCCGGGCCGCCGTGCACCGCCGACACCTCCTTCGGGTCCTTGGGCGGGCGACGGAGCTTCCATCCGCCGGTTCGGCACCGCCCGGCCATCCCTACGCCACAGACATCGACCTCGTCGGGCCCGGTTCGCTTTGCCAGCGCATTGACGTTAGTCATACGGTGGTCGGCGAACGCATCCTCAGCCGTTGGCTGCGGGCGGCGGCCGACCGCGAAACCATTCGGGCGCGGCAGGAAGCCGTTCGTGAATTGGCCGGCCTAGGGGCGTTTCGCGAGAGCCTCGAAGCCCACGGCGCAATTGCGTCGGGCGACGAGCGCCTCGATCCAGCACCGTTTCTGGCGTTCACGCGCCGCCCCCCGCTTGTGACGCCGGCCCTACGCATCCTGTGCCTGCTCTTTCCCGTCGTCACCCTTGCCGCCTTCGCACTCGGACCGCTCCTGCACATTCCAGCCGTCGTCGCCTACGCCCTGCTCGCACTGCAAAGCGGCCTCGCCTTTCGCTACGGTTCGCGCGCCATCGAGGTCTTCCAGCTCATTGCGGCGCGCCGCGGCTACATCGAAGCGCTGAAAGGCATGCTCGTGACGGCGCACGACGCGAAGTTCGAAAGCGCGCTGCTCCAGTCGATTCACGCTCGCCTCGCGGCGGGTGGCCAATCGCCCGCCGCCTACATGGCACGCCTCGATCGCTGGGCAGGCTTCGCCGAGTTTCACACGCAGTTTCCCGTGCACTTCGTCGTGAACCTCGCGGTTCTTTGGGACCTCAACGTGCTGGCGCGCCTCGAGGCGTGGAACCGCGACGTGGGCGCCCAACTCGAAGACGCCTTTGAAGCGCTCGGCGAGCTCGAAGCCCTCACATCGCTCGCGACCCTGCTGCATGGGGATGGCGGCACGAGCTTTCCCGAGCTTCACGAGGGAGCGCTCGAAGCCAAGAACCTTGCGCACCCGCTGCTCGCGGAGTCGCAACGCGTCGCAAACGACGTGGCCTTTCCCGAGCAAGGCGTGCTTATCGTCACGGGCTCGAACATGGCAGGGAAGTCGACGCTGCTACGCTCGCTCGGGCTGAACATCGCTCTGGCGCTTGCCGGCGGCCCGGTGGTGGCTTCCGAACTTCGCTTGCCGCTCGTACGCCTTCGCGCCTCGATGCGCGTGGACGACTCACTGCAGAAGGGCGCGAGCTACTTTCACGCGGAGCTCGCAAAGCTTCGCTCCGTCGTCGCCGGTGCGGAGAACGAACCACCGGTGTTCTTCCTGCTCGATGAGCTCCTTCGCGGCACGAACGCCCGTGCGCGGCACATCGGCGCGCGCGCGGTGATCCAGCATCTCATGATCCGGGGCGCCAGCGGCATCACGGCCACGCACGACATCAGCCTGGCAAAGATGGAAGATGAGCAGCCCGAGCGCATTCGCAACGTGCACTTCACGGACGTGATGGAGGACGGCGAAATGATCTTTGACTACGCGCTACGGGAAGGGGTCGTTCGAACGAGCAACGCGCTCCGGCTTCTTGAACTTGCGGGCGTCGACGTCGAAGTGGACGATCGACTCACGGACGAGTCTGCGTGAGCCCGCTGGTCGAAACGCGCGAAGACCTCGCGCTCTTTCGGCACGTTCCCGGCTTGCGCGTTCCATGCGTTCGGCTGGGACGGTGGCCCACGCCCCTCGAACCCTTCGAAGAAGGCCTGATCAAGCGCGACGACCTCAGCTCACCGATCTACGGTGGCAATAAGGTCCGCTGCTTAGAGTTCCTCTTCGGCGAGGCGCTCGCCCTCGGCCGAACGCACGTCGAAGCGATCGGCGCTCACGGAACAAACCACGGCGTCGCCACACTCCTCCACGCCCCGCGCGTGGGACTCTCGGCGAGCGCAACGATCTTTCGGCAGCCGGCAAGTGAGACGGCAAGCGCCAACCTGCGCGTCCTGCGGCGGGCACACCGACCGCCGCTCCACCTTCCCCATTGGTTCTTTTTGCCCTTCGCCCTTCCCTTTCGACGCCTTCGGCTCGAAAACGCCTACGTGATGGCGCCGGGAGGAGCGACGCCGCGCGGCGCCCTCGGATACGTGTCCGCCGCCCTCGAGCTTGCCGAACAGATCGGTCCCGACTCGGACCTTGAAGCCGTCGTCGTGGGCGTTGGCAGCACCTGCACATCCGCCGGATTGCTCGCGGGCTTCGCGCTCGCGCGAAACCTAGGATTGCTCCGCCGCTCGCCGCGCGTCGTCGCGGTACGCGTCACGCCCTGGCCCGTGACCTCGCACGGAAGGATCGTCTCCCTCGCCAGACGGGCCCTCGGCGAACTCGCAGAGCGCAGCGGCGATTCGGCGCTGACGCGGGCCCGCGATCTCGGCGCCGTGCTCACCGTCGACGGTTCGGAACTCGGCCGGGGCTACGGTTATCCCACCAAGGCCGGGCGTCATGCCCTTTCCTACTTTCGCGATCGCGCCGGCTTCGAGCTCGATACGACCTACAGCGCCAAAGCTGCCGCGGCCTTTCTCCGCTGGAAACCGCGCATGCGCACGCTCTTCTGGTCTACAAAGTCTACGGCACCCTTGCCCTACGGAGCCGCGCAGCCAACGGAAGCTGCATAATCCTCGACAGGATCGATCGCTTCGATCAACCTCCAGCCCGTGGCTTTGCCAGGCCAGCTCAGCTTTTCCTTCGGGGCAGAACACACTGCCAACGAAGACGTGCGCGCGCTTGTTCCGCCCTCTCCGGTGGCCAACCTCGAACCGCCTCCACAGGCCCCTACATCGCCCGCCGCGACACGCGCGCCTGCGGCGCCCTCCCCTTCCGTTGTGGTGCGCGCAGCGCCGGGTACGGACGTGGCCATGCAGGCATCCGCGGCGGCACTGACCGATCGCATCGCCGCGCGCTTTGGCTGCCCGGTGCGCGTGGTGATCACCGACAATCGCCGGACCATGGTGTCCGGCCGGCGGGGCGCGCAGCGGCTCGAGCTTCGCCTCCATCGCATGTTCCTGAAGGCGACGGATGCCACCATCGACGACCTCGCGCAGTACCTGCTGAAGCGCGATCGAAACGCGGGTCAGCGAATCGACGCGTTCATCGAAGCGCACCGCGAAGCGATCGGCGCACGGAAGCGCGCAACGCCGATTCGCACGCGCGGACGTCACTACGACCTGACGGCGATCTTCGACGCCCTCGCCACCGAGTACTTTCCGCTTCGCGCCGACAGCCTCGCGGAACTTTCGATCACGTGGGGCCGCCGGTCCGGCCGCCGGCGCCAGCGCTCGATTCGCCTCGGCACCTATACGGCGTCGGACCGCCTCATTCGCGTGCATCCCGTGCTGGACCAAAGCTGGGTACCGGACTTCTACGTGGAGAGCGTCGTGCACCACGAAATGCTGCACCACCTGATCCCGCCCCGCCGAAGCGGCCGGCGTATGAACTACCACACGCCCGAGTTTCGCCGCTGCGAGCGGCTCTTTGCGCGCTTCGCCGACGCGGAAGCGTGGGAGACGAAGTATTTGGACGCGTTGCTAAAGAGCGCCTCCAACTGCTGACGCACCCGCGTTCTCGTGTGCCAGACCAAGGCCGCAGTGTACCGCCTAACCCCTCAGCCCTCCGGCATGAACTTATAGCCCGCGCCCCGAACGCTCACGAAGAAGCGCGGCGCAGCGGGGTCGTCTTCAAAGTGCTTTCGCAACCGACTGATGAAGTTATCGACGGTGCGTGAGCCGTTGTAGTTCTTCAGCTTCCACACGCGCTCGAGCAGCTCCGTACGGCTGAGCACCCGCTCCGGGTTCGCAGAGAAGTAGCGCAGAAGATCGAGCTCGAGTTGCGTCAGCTTTCGCTCGTCCTCGCCTACGCGAACCACGTGCGTGTCGAAGTCGATCTCGGCGCGCCCGAAGGAAAGCGTGGGCGATCCCGACGCGCCCTCCGTGCTGGTCTGCTCCCACTCACGCCGGCGCAAGAGCGAGCGAACGCGCGCCAGGAGTTCGTCGAGGGAAAACGGTTTGACCATGTAGTCGTCGGCACCCGCCTCGAGGCCGCGTACACGGTCGTCCGGCGACGAGCGCGCCGTCAGCATGATCACCGGCACAAAGTTCCCAGAGCGGCGCAGCCGTGAGCAGAGCTCGAAGCCATCCACGTCCGGAAGCATCACGTCGAGCACCATCGCGTCGTAGCGCTCCGCCTGAAGCATGAGCTCGCCCGCGGCGCGGGCCGTGGGCGCCACGTCCACCTCGTAGCCCTCGAGCTCCAGGTTGAGCTTTAGGCCCTTTGCAAGGTGTGCTTCATCTTCGACGACAAGAAGACGGGTGCTCATCGAACAACCTTATGGGGGAGAACTAATCGCATCGTGGTGCCCTGGCCCAAACCCCCGGAGTGCGCGCTAAGCGTACCACCTAGGCCCTTCGTTAGGGCATTTGCGACAAAGAGTCCAAGGCCCGTACCGTGTCGCTTACGTACGTCCGCACTCGTTCCTCGAAAGAAACGCTCGAAGACACGCTTCAGGTGCTGGCGCTCAATGCCGATTCCGGAGTCGCTCACTTCAAGCGAAAGCCCCTTTGCGCTTCGGACGCCGCGCACGCGCACCCGCGGGCGTTCACCACCGTACTTGATGGCGTTGTCGATCAGGTTGCGCAGAACGATCGTGAGTGAGGCCCCATCGAGGGCGACCGTAAGGTCCGGAACGTCCAGCTCGACAGCATCTTCCGGCAGGTGCCAGCGATCGAGCGCGTCTCGGCGCATCGCCTCGACCATCGTGCGCAGTTCGATTTCATCGAGCGCCTGAATGCCCTCGCTCCCGCCCACGATCTGACTGGCCTGCAGCACGTCGTCGATGAACGCGGACAAACGCGCGACATCGTCCAGCATCATCGTGCGCAGCTCCTCCCGTTTGTCGCCCGCCAGCCCCTGTCGACCAAGGGTCTCCAGGGCCAGGCGAATCGAAGCGAGCGGACTCTTGAGTTCGTGCGTGACCGAATCGATGAAGCTGTCTTGGCGACGCACTTCGAGGATCTCGCGAACCAGGAAGAGGCTCAGCAGAACGATCACCGCCACGATCACCAAGAACGAAAGGGCACCCGCAACGAGCAGCGATACGTCGAGCGCCATGTTGTCCGCGCTCGCGAGGTTACGCGCAATCAGCAGCGTCCAGCCCACGAGGAGGGCGACGCTGAGCGGTACGCTGATAGCCCCCATGATGATCGGGGCGCGAATCGATCGCAGACGACGGCGACGCATCGCTCCTACTCCACGCGGTCGACGCGCGCTTCGAGGGTGTACGCACCGTGGCTGCCTTGACCGTCGTCACGAACGGTAAAGCGCCGTCCATCCGTGTCGATAGCAAAGGCGGCGTCCCCATCGGTCGCCGTAGTTTCGTCGTCGCGACCGACGGCCCGAGCGCTGCCCATCGAGCAGGGAAAATACCCGGTGGTGCCCGCACCGTAGAGTATGACGCCTCCGCAAAAGACTTGGGCGCGGCAGTTGAGGGCACCCTGCATTGCATCGATACGAAAGTCGCAGCGCTGCCCGACGGCCACGGGTGCGCCGGGTGAAACCTGCGTCACGGCACCGACGATTCGAACGCCGCTGTTCGGTGGCGGTGGAAGCGGCGTGGGCGGAGTGGCGGGTGGTATGGGAGTGCCGGGCGGGACCGGCGTTCCGGGCGGCACCGACGGCGGCAGCGTAGGGGCCGGCCCCGTCGGATCCGCACCCGGCACGGGGATGAACACGGGCCCGCCGCTCGCTTCGCGATCGCGGAGGTGGCTGTAGGCACCCAGCGATGTGAGCACGCAGAGCGAAATGCCCAGCAGCGACACACAGCCGACGGCCAGGGCAACCGTTTGATCGCGCTCCATGCGCGTGTCTTACGCCGGTACCGCTTCGGCGTCGATCAATTCGATGTGCAGGCCCCGATCCTTGCCTTCACGAATCAGCTCGGAGAGCGCGTCGCGCGTTTGCGCGTCGAGCGGGTCCGAGTCTGCCGCGTCCACCACCAGCGTGCTGGCCTGGAGCTTGCCCACGCTTCGTCGAATCAAAAAGCGACTGAGGGGCGGCACGATCGGGCCGATGCGAAGACGGGCATGGCCGTCTTCGGGCGCCTTGAGTCGAGACGTGCGCAGAGCGATGAAGACTACGCTCAGGACAAAACCGATGGCGATGCCGGTCAACAGATCGGTGAAGAGGATCGCCGCGATGGTGGCGAAAAACGGGATCCAGTGGTCTGGCGCTCGCTTCGCCATCGCCCGCAAGGACTTGGGATTTGCGAGGCGGTAACCGATGTGCAGAAGGATCGCCGCCAGGGCTGCAAGCGGAACACGGTTCATCAGCTTCGCGCCGGTAAACACCGCGATCAGCAGGAAGCAACCGTGTAGAAACGAAGACACGCGGGAACGCGCACCGGACTGAACGTTCGCTGAACCGCGCACGACGACGGCCGTCATGGGAATACCGCCGAGCATGCCGCTCACCATGTTGCCCACACCTTGGGCCATCAGCTCGCGACTCGGGGGCGTGGTGCGCTTCAGCGGATCGATTCCGTCCACCGCGTCCGCGCAGAGCAAGGTTTCAAGGCTGGCGACGATCGCAATGCCGACGGCCGTGATCCACAGCGAATACGACGAGATCAGCGCCCAGTTCGGGGAGCGAAGCTCCCTTGTGATCGCTTCGATGCCCCCCGTAGGAAGGCGCACGAGAAAGTCGCCGGCGAGCGCGAGGCTCGGGGCAAAGGCCGAAAAGGCTTCGTTGAGCAGCACGCCCAAGACCACCACCAGCAAGGGTCCGGGCAGCCAGTTCTTCGACTTGAGCCAGGCCCAGCGTTCGCGCAGCACGATCACTCCGATGCCCGCGGCGGCGACGAGAAGCGCGCCGAGGTGCATATGGCCCAGGGCAAAGGGGATCTCCGTCAGCGTGTTGCGGCCGTCGACCTGCGTGAACGCCATGTCCCCTTCGTAGTCGCCGTCGAAGCCGACCGCGTGCGGAACCTGCTTGAGGATGAGAATTATGCCGATCGCTGCGAGCATGGCCTTCACCACCGCGTCGGGAAAGAGCTGCCCAAAGCGCCCGAAGCGCAGGACACCGAAGAGCAGCTGAATCGCGCCGGCCAGCACCGTCACCAGCAGCAGCCCTTCGTACCCGTAGGCGCGAACGGCCTCGACCACCATGACGATCAACCCCGCTGCGGGTCCGCTCACGCTGGTGTGTGAACCGGAAAGCCAAGCGACCAGAATGCCGCCGACGATCCCCGTCACAATCCCCGCTAGGGGTGGGACGAGCTGCTCGCCGTCGACGTTCCCGCTGGCGAAGGCGATGCCCAAACAGAGCGGAAGCGCTACGACAAATACGACAACACCGGCGGGCAGATCGTATTTCAGGTTCTTTCGGAGGCCGCTCGCCATCGTTAATTTTCACTATCCAAGTTCCGGCCTTTGTCGGCAAGGTTGAACCGTCCCTACGGCCGTCGAGCACGTTGACAGCGAGACGAACGTCCTGCGGCCACCGCTCTACCACCTCGGAACTGGCCCTTCACGCGTTACTGACCATCAGGCCGTCGACGCACTCCCGGCAGGGATATCCGCGACTGCGGAGCCATAGGCAACCGCCTCGCGGCGGGGCCGTACGCGCTAGGGTTGAACGCGGCGGGCGTTTCGCGGTGGACGGTAGCGAAAGCGGGCGTCCGGGATGTCGCGCGGAAGCCGGAGGTTCCGGAACGTAAACTCGTTGCGGTTACCGGCGCTGTCTTCGATGAGCACGCGGTGAATCACCGGAGCCACGCCGCTCTGGGCCTCGTGTAGCTGCACGAAAAAGAGCACCCGGTCGTAGTGGGGCGTCGGCTCGCGCGGACGTAGCTCAAGCACATAGCCCTCGAAAGACTGACGCGCGGCGTCGAGCAAACGAAATGTGAAGTCGTTGTCGAGGCGCCCCGTGCCCGTCAAAAAGCTGAAGGCGAGCGGAAGCTGATGCTCGCTGATCTCCCGCTCGATCACCTGGCCGACGCTCTCACCTTCCTCGGGCGGCTGGTAGATCGTCAGCCGGCCTCCATCGCTCACGAACACCTGGCCGTTGGGCTCGTCGTAATCCCACCGCATCTTTCCGGGTTTTTCGAAGGTCACGTGACCG
This sequence comes from Myxococcota bacterium, assembly GCA_039201085.1. Lineage (GTDB taxonomy): Bacteria > Myxococcota_A > Polyangia > Polyangiales > Houyiibacteriaceae > JBCCRV01. Next base: position 8,981 of record JBCCRV010000091.1, read on the forward strand.
CGCGCCTCCTGCGTGTGGTTCTGAATCTTCGTGAACTGCCGCTGATCGAAGTCCGCTTCAAAGGCCCGCCGCTGATCGTAGAAGGACTGCACCAGCGCCGCGACGTCTCGGGCGCTTCGCCGCGCCTGCTGGGCCTTCGCGGGGCCCTCGCCTAGGGCGACAAAAGCACCACAAAGGAGGGCAGAAAGCGCCGCGAGCACGGCAGTGAGACGTTGAAAGCTGGGCATCGGCAATGAAAACGTTCGCAAAAGGGCGTCTATTCACCGCGGATTGGGCCAGCGGCTTCGGGCTGAAGGCCTACCGCGGCCGGCGAGAAAAACCAAGGCGGTCGTCGGCGAGGAGAATCGCAGGGAAGCAACGTCCCTGTAACCCAAGTGGGTCCATTGTGACACAGCAGCGGATTCGCTAGTCTCACGTCGTGGCTTGATTGATCAGAAGTGTTCCCAACTAGGAGGCTCGTCCATGAACCGAATCCGCCGTTCTTCCAGTCCTGAAATCGTGCGCAGCCATCTCGAGGCCAAGAAAGCCAGCCTCGACGCGAGTGTCGCCGCCCTAACGGATCGGAAGTACTTGAGTCCTGCGGAGGAGCTACAAGCCAAATCGCTAAAGAAACAGAAGCTGCTCATGAAGGATGCGCTCTCGCGGCTTTAGTCGCTCGCGCGCACGTGTTCCGAGTGACTCGGGACGTTGGCAAGGCCGGTCCATGACCGGCCTTCGTCGTTTAAGCGGTGCATCGACGCCTACTCGACGCGCGCCTTCGCCGGGTCCTCGTGCAGCCCGAGGCCGCGCACCTCGTCGCCCAAACGAATCGTGCCGCCCTGAACCACGCGGGCGAGCACGCCGCCCATGTCCATCATCGCCGCGTAGCCGCCCGGCCCGAGCGCTTCTTCCATGCGACTGCAGGGCGCGCAGCGTTCCGTGCCCTCGAAGTGCACTTCGCCGATCGAAAAACGGAGGCGCCGCAGGGCCGCCACGGGAAAGCCCTCGATGACGAGGTTTCGGCGCAGCGTTTCGGGCGCGACCTCGTGAGCGCTCAGGCCGCCGATGACGGCGAGGTGCTCCCATTGAATCAATGAGACCTGTCGCTTACCGCCCTTCTTGCCGTATCGGTCTCCCTCGAGGCCGCGACCCGCTTCGAGCCGCGCCTCCGTCACAATGTTCATCGGCTCGCGTCGGCCCGGCCGAAGGCCGATCCATCGGAGCGTGCCCACCTGCGGAAGCGAACTGAGAAGCGGCTTTAGAAACTCGGCCATGGCGAGCTCTGGCGCAGCTCACGGCGGCGCGCAACGCCCTTTCGATTCGCACGCCGTAGCGGTCGAAGCGATGGTGCTGCACGCTTCGCCTTGCCGCGGCGCCAAGCGCATGCAGCTCGCCGCGTGCGGCGCGCCGAAACGCCTGGGCCCACGCCGTGCGATCGTCGCGGGGTAGAACCAGGCCCGTCTTCCCGTGAACGATGCGTTCGCGTACGGCGGCCACGTCTGTCGCGATCACCGGGAGGCCGAGCGCCATCGCTTCGAGGAGAACAACGGGAGCGCCTTCACGGCGTACCCCCCAAACATCGGAGTGAACGTCCTGTGACGTGAACGCCATCGCATCGGCGGCAGCAAGCCAGCGATCGCGCTCGACGGGCGCGAGCGACCCCACAAAGCGCACGGGCGCATGCAGTCGCTCCGCATGCGCCCCTAGCGCACCCGCCTCGGGCCCATCGCCAATCACGACGAGCGGCACCTGCGAAACCGCGGACGCTTCTAACGCGAGCTCGAGCCCTTTGAGCGGGACGAGTCGGCCGATCGCCACCACGAGCGGTCCGCCCACGCCGAGCCGTCGGCGTGCTTCATCGCGGCCGCAGACGGACACACGCGCCGCCATCGGCGCGACGGTCGCCCGGCGTAGGCCCAGCGTTCGAGCTGCCCGCGCGTTTACGCACCAGTGGTGGTCCGCCGCCCACTTGGCGAGTTCGGCCATGGCAGGCACACGCGCCGCAAGGGACACGTCAGCCGAATGCCAAACCGCAAGGTGCGGCAGCAAACCTGCCGCTGCCCGCGCGCAGAGCGCCGAAGGCACGGCGAAGTGCGAGACGATGGCGTCCCAGCTGCTCGCTTGCGTCCGAAGGACGCGCGTCAGCTGAAGGGGAAAGGTCGCCAGCCCCGGCCAAGCCATCGGATGCTGCAGGTTCCGCGGCACGCCGGCCCCGTAGAACGTCCGCTGAAGAAAACGTGGTGCATAGCGCACGGCGACGCCGTCCATCGGACCGCGCCCGTACGCGTCCTCCGGAGCGATCACGGTGACAACATGGCCCCGTGCGCGAAGCGCATCCACCTGGTCGAAGACGAAGCGTCCAGACGGGTCCGCGTCGTCGCGCGGATAGGAGGTGGTCACTACGCCGATGTGCATCGTCGGACCGCTCGCGTCTTGAAATGATCCCGAGGTGCTAGAGCTCATCCCAACCATCGCCGTGGCCATAGTTCTGCCAGCTCATACGCGCTTCATCCATCCTCTCACCTCGAAAGCACATCGTGTTTCCTTCGCCTCGCGGACGCTGAATTGCAGGCACCGGCTGAAGAGTCTGGCCATCGGAACTCTTAGAATGAGCGCTAGCGCCGGCCGGCGAGCCGCCGCCGGAACGCCCCGCGAATCAAGAGTGCCGGTACCACCACCGTCGCGTCCGGCCAGCGAACGCCGCTCACTTCATCACCGTAGAGTGGACGAACGGGCACGTCGACAACGCGGCATCCGGCCAGTGCGAGACGGCAGAGCAAGTCGTTCGGGTACCCGTACCGTGGCCACATCGAGGACGCGTTGCATCGCTCAGCAGCCTGGCGCGTGATCGCCGTGTAGCCACACTGGCTGTCGGACACGTGCAGACCGGTCGCCTGGCGCGTAAGCCAGGAGAGAACGACGTTCCCCGCGAGGCGGTGCGCAGGCATCACCCGCGCCACGCCGGGCCAGGAGAGGCGGTCCCCTTTGACGTAGTCAGCGCCTTCGTCGATCGCGCGCAGCAGCCGGGGGAGGTCCGCCGGGTCCATTTGGCCATCCCCCGCCAGCACGACGGCGACGTCCGCGCCGTGCCGCCACGCCGTTTCATACCCCGCCGCAATGGCGGCACCGACCCCCCGGGCGCGCTCGTGCCGAATCACGTCCGCACCCGCGGCTTTCGCAAGCTCACCGGTGCGGTCTTCGCTGCCGTCGTCGACCACGATCGTACGGGCTACGCAGGCCGGCATGCGCCGAACGACAGACGCGATGAAGGGAGCCTCGTTTCGCGCGGGTACGACCGCGATCGTTCGCAAGCTCAGCCCCGCGGAATCGGCGAGGGAAAGAGCCCGAAGGTGAGCGTATTGCGGCGCTCCGTGATTTCCTCCGGCGACTCGAAGGTGTCTTCGAGGCGAAGGCTGAGCGTCTGCGCCAACTTCCAGAGGACCTTCACGCCGATCACGTGGTCAAGCTGAACGAGTTCAAAGAACGCGGAGCGCGAAAGGTGCAAGAGCTCCAAGTCCGCGTTGCCGATCACCGTCGCCGAACGCGGCCTCTGGTTGAGAAGCGCCATCTCGCCAAAGTGACAGCCAGCGCCGAGCACGGCAATCTCCGAGTCGTCGCGATGCACGGCGACTTCGCCCGAGAGCAGGATATAGAGGCCATCGCACACGTCGCCCTGACGGAACACCGGTTCACCTGCGGTCTTCTCGACATGATCGAGCTGGCGCGTCACGCGGCTGATCTCCGGCAGCGAAAGTTCTCCGAAGAGATCGATGTGGCTCAGGGCAGAGAAGGTCGCCGTCACGCGTTCGGCGGCCTTCGTCGTGGCGCCGGGCACGCGCAGCAGGAGCGCCGTGATGTTGTCGTGGCCGCCGCGCTCGTTGGCTTTCTCCACCAGCGCATCGGCGGCGAGCCCGTCCGCCGCGAGATGCTCGGCGAGTTCGCCACTGTCCTCGAAGTACTCGTAGAGGCCGTCGGAACAAAGCAACAACGTATCGCCAGGAAGCAGGTCGACGGTGAAGGCGTCGACGAGGACCTGAGGCAGCGGCCCAACGGCGCGCGTCACCAGGTTCGAATGCTCGGCGAGCGCGGGATCGCCCGCCTTCACGAGGCCGCTTCGAATCGCCTCGGCGACGAAGGTGTGATCCTGAGTCAGCTGGTGCACTTTCTCGCCGCGATGCACATACATGCGGCTGTCACCGACGTGCGCGACGAGCGCTACGTGGCCTCGAACAACGAGGGCCGTGCAGGTGGTGCCCATGCCATGGCGCTCTTCGGCCTGCATGCCGTACTCGTAGACGCGGCGGTTGGCCTCTTCGACGCCGAAACGCAGGACTTCCAGGGTGCGGTCCAAGTCCGGGTCGTTGCCGTGCGACTCCAGGCATTCGCGCACCGTTGCGGCGGCCATGCGCGACGCCACTTCGCCCGCGGCGTGGCCGCCCATCCCATCGCAAACAACGAAGAGCTGCAGTTCTTCGTCGATCAGAAACGAGTCTTCGTTGATCTCACGCACCCGACCCACGTCCGAGCAAACGGAGCGTTCAAGGGACTTGCTCATCGACGCGCCCCAACGGAACAAAATCCGGGAATACGGTCGGCATGCTTCCGACTAGAGGGAGCAAACCGGACCCGCTCGGATCGGGCCGGCGAGCATTTCAAGAACGTCAAAGGCACGGCGCACGATAGTTCGTCCTGGGCGCCGTAGGAAGCAAGATCGCACCAATGAGCCGCCCTTTCCTCGTAAATCGCTTCGTCCTAGGCTACGCGCCATGGCCATGACCACGCTGGCGGGATGGGGAAACTACCCCCGCGTCGAATGCGACCTTCGCAAGCCCACGAGCCGAAAAGCCACGGCCACAGAGGTGGAAAACTCCCGTTCCGCGATCGCACGCGGCCTCGGCCGGAGCTATGGCGACCCCGCCGTGAGCGAGCGCGGCGTGGTCCTCGACTGCACGGGCCTCGACCGATACCTCGATTTCGACGAGGCATCGGGGCTCCTGACGTGCGAAGCCGGCACGAGCCTGGAGGCGCTCTTGCGCGACTTCGGACCGCGCGGCTTTCTGCCGATGATCACCCCGGGTACGAAGTTTGTCACCGTCGGCGGCTGCATTGCGAACGATGTGCACGGCAAGGCCCACCATATCGACGGCTGCTTCTCGCGGTGCACCGAGTCCTTTCGCATCCTGCTGGCGAGCGGCGAAGTGGTGAACGCGAGCCGTACCGAACACGCCGACCTCTTCTGGGCGAACTTCGGCGGCATGGGCCTGCTCGGTGTCATCCTGGACGCGACGATTCGCCTGCGTCGCGTCGAGACGACCTACTTTCGTCAGCAGGCCGTCAGCGTTCCGCACCTCGATGCGCTGCTGGACGCCCTCGACGAATATCACCACCTCCCCTACTCGGTCGCGTGGGTCGACTCACTAGCCACCGGCCGACGGCTCGGGCGGGGCGTCCTCACGGTCGGCGAACACGCGCTCATGGACGATCTTTCGCCAGCGCGCCAACGCGCGCCCCTTGCCGTGAGCGATCCCTCGCCCCTGGTGCTGCCGTTCGAAATGCCAAGCGGCGCACTCAATGCGGGCACGATTCGCATTCTCAACTTCGTGCTCGATCAGGTACAGCGGCACGGCGCGGCCATCGCCCACTACGAGAAGTTCTTCTACCCCTTGGACTTCGTGGGCGAGTGGAATCGGGGCTACGGCAAGAAGGGGTTCACCCAGTACCAGTTCGTGATCCCAATGGAGGACGGGCGCCGCAACATTCGCACGCTTCTGGAAACGATTGCGTCGAGCGGCCAGGCGCCATTTTTGAACGTGCTGAAGCGCTTCGGGCCTGAAGAGGCCGAAACGTCGTTGAGCTTTCCCTTCGAAGGCTACACCTTCGCGATCGACTTTCCCGTGCGTCGCGGCCTCGAGGACCTGCTGAAGAAGCTCGACGAGCGGGTCGTGCAGATGGGCGGCCGCATCTACCTGGGCAAGGACGCCTTCGTCGACGCCGCGATGCTCGCGCGGATGTACCCGCGCCTCGACCGCTGGCGTGAAGTGAAAGCGCGCTACGATCCGAATGGGCGTTTTGCATCGAGCCTCAGTCGACGCGTCGGCCTGGGAATCCGTCCCGCGTAGGCCTCGGCGGCAAACGAGCGCACAGGGAAGTCGGTTTCGCCGAGGCCTACGCGCGACGCCTTCCCTGGAAGGCACGAGTGAAGTTGGCGCATCACAACCAAG
>JBCCRV010000092.1:0-15167 GCA_039201085.1 Myxococcota bacterium
CGAACATGCGTCCGGTCCCGTCATTTTCTCCACCATCTTTGCCTTGAACTTCTCCGAGTACTTCACTGCACTCACTCCTGTCGCGCCCCCGTGATTTCTATCCAGGTGGTGCGGCAACTACCCTGACACCGGGGGCTCGTCACTCGTCACTCGTCACTCGTCACTCGTCACTCAGCCGCGCCGTGCAGCCTCGTCGGTCACGCGGAGAAAGTAGATGGCGGCCAACACGAGCAGGCACGCGCCGCCCATGCCCATCGCGAGGGAGAACGATTCGAAGAAGGCCAGGCGGCTCATCGAGGGTGCAAGGCGGTCACGACCGACCTGCAGGGCAAAGGACCCCGTGTACCCCAAGGCATCCGCGATGTAGATGGCAAAGACGGCGGTGCCGGGCGTTCGGGTGGCGGCGACGAGCCGTTCGAAGAGCGCCGACCCGAAGGGTACGTACGCGAGGTAGGCCCCAAGGCCCGTGGCGACCATCCAGGTGGCGCCGTCGATGGTGTCGCTTCGAAGGAGCCAAGTGCTCACGGCAATGAGCGCAATGCCGGCGCTCATCACGGTCATCAGCACCATCAGCGCGCGGCGGCTGCTTTTGATCAGCGCCATCGAACCCACGACGAGCAGCACGCCAAAGGCGACCGGGAGTTCGGTCGCCGTGAAGATGGCGGGTTCGTTGCCGTAGCCCAGCCCTTCGAAGATCTCCGCGCCGTAGAGATCGCGAAAATCGCGGTAGGCCGTCAGCGCCAGGTACGCGCTGAAGAGCAACACGAGGCCGGGCAAGAAGCGGCGAACGAAGGCCCGCCGGGCAGCCGTGTCCATCGGAACGCGGCGGGCGCGTTCGGCTTCATCTTCGGCGCTCGGCGGCGGCAAGCGATCGAGCCAGAGCACGGCGCCGACGTAGACGGGCAGAAAGAGCAGCCCGACGGCCGCAGGCATCGTGTCCGGCGGGAGGCCGGCGGCAACGAGCGCGCGTCCGACGTCCTTGACGACGCCGCTCGCCAAGATGAAGGAAGTGCTGAGTCCAGCGAGCAGCAGTTCGGAGCTTCGCCGGCCCTCGAGGTAGCGCACGACCAGGCCCCAAATGAGCCCTAGGGGCAGGCCGTTGAAGAAGAGCGCGAGCGCCTGAGCGCCGGGTGGGAGCACGGCGAAGCCGACCAGTGGCACGAGGGCCAGCACGATGGCGCCAAGAAGCCATCGACGCAGAAGCGTACGGGGAAGGGATGAAAGGCGTCGAACGCCCGCGTACTTGCTCAGCGTGTAGCCGACGAGCTGGGCGAGCACGAAGGCCGTCTTTGTATCGAGGCCAAAGAGCTGTCCCTCGTAGGAGACGGCGCTGAAGGGCTTTCGAAAGGCGTACATCGCAAAGTACGCCACGAAGGACGCCGCGACCGCGTGCACCGCAAGGCGGGCCTTGGAGGGAGACACGCCTTGAGCATGGTGTGCGCCGGACCGTGAGGCAGGCGAAATGTCTGCGACGCGCTACACCTGCACCGAGGCCCCACTCCTCCCGGTCCAACGGGCCCCTTTTCGGCCCCGCGGCCGCCACTCGGCGGCCATAGCATTCCGCGTCTTCCATCGTCCCGCTGCGCCGTTGACGAGCAGAAGCCCCGGCGCTAGCCCACGCTCATGCGAAGCGCCCTATTTATTCTCGCCCTCACATCGCTCGCCTGCGGACCCATGATCTCCGTGCAGCGGCTTTCCATGCATCCTCCGCGCCCAGAAAACTGCTCCCTACAGTTCGTCAGCGCGGACGTCGCCTCGATGAGCCCGATGGGCGAGTGGGAGGTCGTTGGCAACGTCGTAATTCAGGAAAGCGACGTTTCGGACCCGTATTCGGAGGAGTACCGAGAGATCGTTCGTCCGCGCGCGTGCGCCATTGGAGGCGAGGCCGTGACCATCGCGCAGGCGACGGGCGTCGAGCGAGGCAGGCATTCGGGGTCCGCGACGATCTACTCGGTGCTTCGCCCACGTGACCGCGTACCGAATCAACCGACGCGGTTCTAACGCCAATTGAGAAGCGGGCTTCGGCCCTAGACCGAAACCCGCTTTTCTCAAGCGCTCGTTAGGCGGCCGGTATCAGCCTTGGCAGAAGGCCGACTCGTACGTGACGAAGGTCCCGAGGTCGCGCCAGTAGGCGATGAAGACGCTGCCTTCGCACTCGCCGAAGTTGAAGCTGTAGGGCGCGTACGTTTCCATCGTGCCGAACTCCGCGTCGCCGAGGTCTAGCTCGAGGTCCGCCAGGGTGGCTTCGAACTGGTCGCGGATGCCGTCGCGCTCAAGGCCCTGAAGGTAGCTTTGGCCAACGGAAGGGCCCACGCGCTGCTGGGGGTAGGCGCCCGGGCCGACCTCGGTCTCGGTGCGCGTGTACGCGAAGAGCTCGTTCATGCTCAGGTCCGCGACGGGGTCGAAGCGGTACACGTCGCCGGAGAACAGGCAGCCGGCTTCTTCGAACGCGTTGCAGTCTTCGATCGACTCGTAGAAGGAGGAGATCATGTCTTCGTACTGTTCGTTGCGATCGCCGTCGATGATCTCTGCGACGTCCACCGAGGTCGGGTAGCCGCGCGTGGCGAAGAGGCGGCAGTTGTCGAGCACGTTGGCGCCGTCGGAGCAGAAGGTGGGCGCGTCGTCGCCAAAGCACTCGTTCTCGAAGGCCTGCTCGAGGGCGTCGCGTGTACCGCAGGTTTCGACGACAGCAGCGTGCACGGGCAGCTCGAGGCCGTTTTCAAAGCCGACCTCGTCGATGCACTCGAGCATCGCGATTTCGATTTCCGCGGGGCAGCCCGAGATGACGGGCGAATCGGGGCGGCACTCGTCGCCTTCGCACTCGAGCGTCAAGCGGAAGTTGCCGCGGCCGCGGTTGCGTTCGGTGCCGATGACCGCGAGGTAGTTGCCCTCGGTGAACAGGCGAAAATCCTCGATGCGGCTCAGCTGGCCCCAGCCGCTGTCGTCGTCGACGGCGATGCGCGAGGGCGCTTCGCCGTCGCGGTAGACGTAGAGAACCGTGTCGAGGTCACGGCTCGAACCGGATTGGGTCACGTCGAGGCGAATCTGCGCGTTGGCACGCGCGGCAAAGGACACGGAGAAGAACTGAAAGTCTTCGTCGAAGGTGCCGGTGACTTCGCCGCCGAAGCGGATTGAACCGAGGTCCTCGACGTTGCCGAAGCCGTCGGCGGCTCCGTCGAACACGGGCTCTTCGGTGTCAACCGTGTCGCTCGCGCATCCGCCGAGGGCGAGGATGCAGCCAAGGAGGGGAAGGAGCGCGTTGCTGATCGTGCGTGCAAGCATTTCGGGAGGTCTCCGGGTTGGTGGGACGACCGGCCCTACTGCACACCGCGGGCCAACGTGAGCGGCGCAGAAAGCCCGTGCTTGGCGATAGCGTCGGGCGAAACGTGGCCGCTCCACTGGCCGGTCGTGGGTCCTTCGGACCCCCCTCCTTTGGGCGCCGGTCTTGGTCCTGTCTTTGGGTCCTTGGACCACCGTGTTTCCCCGCGACGCGCGCTCGGGCGCGTCCTTGCCCGGTTTGCGCGCTGAACGCAGAACGCTGTCACAAACGTCATGAAAGACGGCATCGAAAAGTCCCCCGCACCGATCTTTCCCCGTCACCCCACGCGCCTCTTAGGCAGCAAGTGGACGCGCATCGAAGAAGAGGGCGTTACGCACTTCCGGGTCGTCGAACACCGCAAGGACCACAACTTGCGCCTGCAGGCCCTCTGCAAGGATACCTCGGTCGTGATCCCCTGGCGGGCCCTGCGCGAGCGCGCACGATGGCGGCCCGGCTGGGCCGACGAACGCGCCCTTCGGCCACCAGGGGTGACGAACACCGGGAGCATCTGAGTGCGGATTGCGGGCTACGGAGCGCTGTTCGATTCTACTTTGCGAGGAAGGCCTTGAGCCCGCTTCGCGCCGTTCGTCGCACCTTGTTTTGCACGATTGGAGACCAGCCGAGGAGCAGGCCCACCGGACCCAGGGCCATTCGCGTCCACGCATAGAGGTCGAAGTCGTCGACCTGCGCGACCACCTTTCCGTCGCGAAACGTGAACGATGAGCGCACCGTGTTGTGCACCTTTCGCCCCGTAGCGCCGAAGGTGTACCACGCCTCCCACCGGGCTTCGCCCGCGGTGTAGTCGGCCGAAAGAACGGCGTATTCGACGACCAGGTCCTTTCCCCGTTTGCACAGCATTCGCCACATGCCCCCCACCTCGTCGCCCTCCAGTCCGGGAAAGACCGGGTCCGAGAAGGTTGCGTCGCTGGCGTAGACGGACGCCATCGCGTCGCCGTCTTTGGCCTGAAAGGCGCGGTAGAACTTGTCGAGGGTTTCAGCGTTCGGGTGGCTCACAGCTGACGGTGCTACCATGAGCTCCCGGCCGGGGGGCAGCGAAAGGCTACGCCTCCCCGTGAAAGCGAAGGTCGCGGAACGAACCCGCGTCGAGATCGAAATGGCCTTCGAAGTAGCATTCGCCCCCGTCCTCGACGCTCACGGGCTCACGCCATTCGTCCGCGCGGCAAAAGCCCGCCACAAAGGCCGATCGGCGCCCCTCGACGACCACGCCGAGCACGTGCCGGTAGTAGCCAGACGCATCGTCGACGTTTCCCGGAAGCGCCGCGACGGCCGGATCGAGCGCGTCGATGGCGGCCGCCGCTTCCGCCGGTGTGAGGGTGTAGTAGCCATCGGGCGCGAAGAATCCGTGAACTTGGTAAAAGCGAGACGCTTCGACCTCGGATATGACGAGCGTACCGCGACCCGATGCTAGCTCGCGGATGCCTTCGGGCCGGGGTTCGTCGCGATCGGGTGACGTCGCGCGCTCGGCGGGCGATAGGGCGGCCGGTTCGGCAGCCGACGATGAGGCTGACGGCGCAGAGCCACAGGCGGAAAGGGGGACAAGGAGGAAGAAGGACCATCGGTTTCGCATGGCGCCTAGAAACGGGCCCGCCGGCGATCCTTGGGCACGATGGTGCACTTCTGCAGCGGCGGCCTTTCCGTGCGGGAGGCTGCACCTAGGTCCTGCGGGTGAGCTTTGAACCGACACGAGAAGCGGGCCTTCGCCGCCTTCGTGCCTTTCTGCCGAAGGCCGGCGCCTACGCGCGGGCGCGAAACTACGACCGCCCACCGCACGACGACGTCTCCCGACTCTCGCCCTACCTTCGCCATCGCTTGATCACCGAGGACGAAGTTCTTTCACCGGTGCTTCAGCGTCACGGGCCCCGCGCCGAGAAGTTCGTGCAGGAGATTTTCTGGCGAACCTACTGGAAGGGTTGGCTCGAGATGCGGCCAGCCGTTTGGCAGAACTACCAGCAATCGCTCCGCCGCGATCTCGATCGGATCGAGCGTTTTCGTGACCTACGCTCGCGCTACGAAGCCGCCGTCACGGCGACCACGGGCATCGCATGCTTCGACGCGTGGTCCCGTGAACTCGTCGACACCGGCTACGTGCACAACCACGCGCGCATGTGGTTCGCGTCGATCTGGATCTACACGCTCGAGCTTCCCTGGAGCCTGGGCGCTGACTTCTTCTACCGCCACCTGCTCGACGGCGACCCCGCGTCCAACACCCTTTCGTGGCGCTGGGTGTGTGGCCAGCAAACGCTTGGCAAAACCTACCTCGCGCGCCGGGACAACATTCGAAAGTACACGGAGGGCCGCTTTGATCCCGACGGCCTAGCGACGGTCGCTCCGGCCTTGGACGACTCGCTCCCGCCCGCCGCGAAGCCGGACAACATTCCCACGGCAGCGCTGGTCGACGCCGCCGGCCATGGCGCGCCGCTCCCCGAATGCTTCGCCACGTTGCGCACCGCTGAAGACCTCGACGCCGGCCATCTTCCGCGCGGCGAGAGCGCGCGCTTTTCGCTTGTGGGCGAACCGGCGCGCTCCGTTCTCGAAACCTCCGAGCCCGTTCGCCGCTTCGTGACGGCAGCGACCGAAGCGCGCCAAGACGAGGTGGGCCTTGCGGTGGATGGCGATTTGAGCGAGCTGGTCGAGCAGCTGGCTGCCCATGGCGCGGTCGTCACGCCCTACGCCTGCACCGGGCCGACGGAGGCGTGGCTGGCGCGTCTGGGCAACGCCCTCGATGCCCGCGGCGTACCGCTCTTGCGCGCCGTACGCGGCTACGACCGGGTCGCATGGCCCCATGCGCGGCGCGGCTTCTTTGCCCTGAAGAAGAAGATTCCCCGCGTGCTGGAGCATCTCGGCCATCAACGGCGCGCGGTGCATCCGTGAGGCACGTCCTTCTGCTCCTCTTTCTGCTCGCGGGCCTGGGCTGCGCCTCGGGAGAGCGGGCGCCGGAGTCGGCGCGTTCGCCCGTTGCTGAAGGCGCTTCGGCCGCCGCCTCGCCCGCGTCGCAAGGCTCAGGCATGTGCGAAGCGCCCGACCCGGGCTGCGCCATTCCGCCGGAGGTCGAACCGGAGGCGGGCGCAAGGAACGTGCTCGGTTCGGCCCTCGGCGTGTGCTCGAACGCGCCGCTCACGGGCTTTCGGCGCTCGGGCCGCTGCGAGACGGGCGCCGCGGACCGGGGCGTGCATGTGGTCTGCGCCGAAATGACGGACGCGTTCCTGGAGTTCACGGCGGGCCGCGGCAACGATCTCTCCACGCCCCGCCCGGAGTTTCGCTTTCCCGGTTTGCGCGCGGGCGATCGATGGTGCCTTTGCGCCTCACGCTGGGTCGAAGCCGAAGAACGCGGCGTGGCGCCGCCTGTCGTGCTGACGGCGACCGACGAAGTGGCGCTGCGCTACGCCGAGCGGGGCGTTTATGAAGCAAACGCGCTGCCTTCGGCGGAATAAGCGGTGCGCAGGCTGAGGCCGAGGACGCCCATGTCCGAGGGTTGCCTTTGAGCCTATATCCCTCCGCGTGAGCCAAGGAGTCACCTTCGTTACGGGCAAGGGCGGTGTGGGAAAGAGCACCGTGGCCGCCGCCCTTGCGAGGGCGTCCGGCGCGCGCCTGGCGGTCTTTGCACACACGGGCCCGAGCGGCGCCCTCGTGCTGCGGCCGGCCGAGTGCCGTCAAGCCGTGGCTGCTCGGCTCTTTGGGTCACGCCGGTTGGCGCGCGCCTTCCTGGGCAGCGAGCCGGTGCGTGCGCTCCTCGACGTGAGCGATGCGGTTACGGCGCTCGTGGCCTTCGCCGAACTCGAGCGCGCCGCCGAAGGCGCGCCCCTGGTGTTCGACATGCCCGCGACGGGCCATGCGCTGAGCTGGTTTCGCAGCCTGCCGGTACTGGAGGGGTTGGCCGGTGGCGGTCGACTCAAGGCGTTCGTGGCGAGCGTGCGCCGGTGGATCCGTGCGCCCCAGCACCGCTTGGCGATCGTGACGACGGCCGAGTCCTTTGTGCTTTCCGAAACGCGCGAGCTGATCGAGGCCGCGCGTAGCTTGCCCGACGCCCTCGCGGACCAGGCGCTCATCGTGAACCGCGTGCCACCTGCGCGAAGCGCGCCGGCGAGTGCATCGTCCTTCCCCGAAGCGCATGCACGGCTGAACGATTGGAACATGCTTCGCACGCAGGCGGAGGCGTTTCGCGATGAAGCGGGTGCGTCCACGCACCTTCTCGTCGACCGCATTGGCGCGCGAAATCTCGTCGCCGCGATGGCGGAGGAGCTGGCCGCGTGAAGGTTACGGTCATTGCCGGCACGGGCGGCGCGGGAAAGACGACGACCTCCGCCGCGTTGGCCCTGGCGCATGCGCGCGCCGGCGAGCGCGTGTTGGCGCTGACGCTCGACCCGGCGCGCCGTCTCTTCGACGCCTTCGAGCGGGACGCAAGCGAGTCCTTCCTTCGATGGCGTGAGGGTTCGGGTGAAGTGCATCTCTGGATGCCCACCACGGAGGACGCGCTCGCCGAGGTGGCCCACGCAACGATGGGTGAGCGCGCGGTGCCTTTCCTGAACGGCGCCGTCGCCCAGCTCTTCACGGCCGCGCCTGCGGGACTCCATGAGATCGTCCTGTTGCTCGCGCTTCACCGTCGAACGCGCGATGTCGATCACATCGTCATCGACACGGCGCCATCGGCGCACGCGCTCGCTGCCTTCGACTTGCCGGCGCGCATGCTCTCGCTCTTCGACGGAAGGGTGCTGGGCATGCTGGAGGGGTCGGCCCGCGGCGGATTTCTGAGCTCGATGGCCGAACGGCTGGTGCGCTCGGTGCTCGAACGGTTCTTTCCTGCGGATGCCCTGCAAGCGGCCGCCGATTTCTACCGCGCCCTCGGCGTGGCCCGAAGGCCGCTTCAGCGGGCGAGCGAGCACGCGAGCCGGCTGCTCGCGAGCGCGCGCGTACTTATCGTTGCGGCGCCGACGGAAGCCAGCGTACGCGGGGCGCGGCAGCTCCGTCGTGAGCTCGACGCGCGCGGTTTGAACCCGGCCCTCGGCGTGATGAACCGCGTTCGTGAAGGATTGCTTGAGGAGCAGCGGCACTGGACGCCGGAGGCGCTCGACGACGCGTACGCCGCCCTCACGGCGTATGCGACGCAGCACGCCACCCTTCTCGAGCGTTTCGAGGGAAGTTTTGAACAGGTGCTTCGCGTGCCGCACCTCCCAGCGCCCGGGCGTCTGGAAGCGATTCGCGAACTGCTTGAGCCCGTGCTCGATGCCCGTCATCGGCTCGCGGGATGAACTCGGATGCCGCGCCATTCCCGTTCCCATCGACTGCTCCTTTGGGCCGCCGCCACCGACGCGACCTTCGAGCGCAGGGGCGATCGGCTGGTCGGCCAGTGCATTCACTGCCAGCGCCGTTTATCCGTCGATCTTGATCCGGCGCCGCAGGTTGCGACCGTCGAGCACATCGAACCGCGAACGCACGGCGGAACGGATGCGGTGGAAAATCTCGCGGTCGCGTGCGCCCGCTGCAATCAGGGCAAGGGCAAACGGCTCGACCACCGCAAGCGGTCCGATCCGACCCTCAGCCGCGTCATCGACACGCTTCGCGCGCGTCGCGCTGAGCGACTGCGTACGGCGCCGGAAGACTGGCCCCTACCGCCCTTGCCCCGATCCTAGTCCCGGCTGTCGAGGCCGCCGTCGGAGCCACGCGGTCGTCAGCCAATGCCCGCCGTCCACTGCAGCCCGCCGCCGCGAGGGCGCCTCACATGCGGCGAGCCTTCGTGGAGCGGGCATCGGCAGCGCCGTGAGGATCGCGGAAGGGCACCGCGCGCTGAGTGGTACCGAACGAGGATCCACCGGGTCGATGGTGTAGGGACGACGCACGCGTCCCTCGGATGCTGAGACATCGCGTAAGTTGAGCTGTGACACGGGCGCAAAGCGACCATTTTTCGCTTCAGATCGCGTTTGGCACGCCTGATGCTGAGTGGTGGTCGCAGGGCGCGACCGGCCCTTCGGAGGAGACGAACCGACGTGCAACGAACAAAAGCGACCATTTCGACAATCTTATTGCTGAGCGGATGCTCAAAGTTGCTGGAGGACATGCCGCCGTCCATCGAGTTCTTTCCGCGCGAGGTTGTGTATCAATGCAGTGGCGCGTACCGGAGGGGTGTGACGCGAAGCGAGTGCCCGGTGGAGGCAACGCCATGAGCCTCGATGTACTTCCTTCGAATGCCGGTTTCGACGTCAAGCTCGAGCGGCGCTGGCGCATACGTCGGATCGTGGCGCTGATCGTCGCGGCCGCCTCGCGGCTTTTCTTTGGGCCGGAAGGTCCGTCCTTCTACCCCGCGCACGCCATCGGGTTGTTCTATCCGACGCCGGAGAACTTCGCCCTGCTTCTCGCCCTGGCGGCGCAGGTGCGTGGACTCCTCAAGCCTGCCTATGCGCGCTCCAACGTGCTGGTCTTCATGCCGCGTAACGACGACTTTCGTAAGGACGTGGTCTATGTGCCCGCTGGGGTGCTGCTCGTCTGGCTCTGCACCGCCATGAGCTACACGGGCAGCGTCGGGATGCTTGGCATGTTCTTTCCGCTACTTTCGACCTTGGGTGTTCTCCTGATCGTTGTGCGTGAAACGGTGGTCATCGACGGTCCTGCGAAAACCGCCACTCGGTTCTTTTGGTTGCCGCGGCGCGCGTCCTTTGGCGAAGTCGAAGGCCTTGGCCTTCTTCAAGAGATGAACCGCGGCCGCGCGCAGGCGGGTTTCTTGGCGCTCTTCGTCAAAGGAAGCGAGCAGCCCTGGCGGCTCATCGCCGTGCCCCCAGACGCGCTCCAGACCTACGCCACGCGCATTCAGCGCGCGACGGGATTGGTCCTCGCTCCCCAGCGTCAGGTGACCTCGCGCCACCCATAGACCGAATGCCATTCGCTACGGGTCAAAGGAGCGGAAGCAGGCGAAGTCAGCCGAACGTTCAACGCCGGAAGCACAACGCACGCAGCGGAGCGCAGGACGCACAACGCACGGAGCCGAACGTAGGACGTACAACGCACGCAGCCGAACGCCGGACGCACAACGCATGCAGCCGAACGCAGGACGCAGAACATGCGCCTGCGGCCGCTCGTCGCAGACCGTACGGTGCGCAGAAACGCCCAAACCTGGGCGAAAAAGAAGTGTCCCGGGCATTCGAGAACGTCTGCTCGGACACTCACGGTTTGAGGGTTGGGGAGATGGAGTGAGCGCAGTGCTGCGGTCGGACGCCCGCGCGAACGCGTCCTGCTCTGCGCGTCGAGCGTCCTGCTCTGCGCGTCGAGCGTTGCGCGTCGAGCGTCCTGCTCTGCGCGTCGAGCGTCCTGCTCTGCGCGTCGAGCGTCCTGCGCCGAGCGTCGTGCTTCCTGCGCCCTTCGTCCTGCGCCCTGCTCTCGCCCTAATCGAACGGCACTGAGTTAGACGGGTCTAGACTGTGCGGCGCTTGGCTTCGGGTCGCGAAAGAGCACGCGGTAGAGGCTGGGCACGACGCCCAAGGTGAGCAGCGTGGCGACGAGCAGTCCGCTGATCATCGCCGCGGCCATCGGCGGCCAGAGCGTCGATTCGCTCAGCAGCAGCGGACACAGACCGGCGATGGTGGTGGCCGTTGTCAGCAGGATTGGCCGGGCGCGGAGGCGCACCGCTTCGGCGAGGGCGTCTTCGACGTTGCGCCCTTCCTTACGTTTGAGCTCGGTCACGTCGAGCAAGACGATGGCCCCGTTTACGGCGATGCCGATGAGTGCGATCGCGCCGAGCAGCGCCACGAAGCCAAAGGGAAGGTCGAGGGCAAAGAGGCCGGGCCAAATGCCGAGCACCGCGAGGGGCGCCGTCATCAGCACGATGAAGACGCGCCGGAACGAGTTGAACTCGGCGAGCAAGATGCCGATGAGCAAGAGCGCGGCCAGCGGGGCGTAGGCGCCAAGGGACCCGTTGGCCTTGCCGCTTTCGCCGAGCGCGCCGCCCACTTCCCAGCGGGCGCCGGGCGGAAGGTCCAGCGCCGCAAGGGCCGGCGTGGCATCGGCGAAGACGCGGTTGTAGGTGCGATCGGCATCATGCTCGGCCAGCACATGCACGACACGTCGGCCGTTTCGGTGGTGAATGACGGATGGCTGCCATTCGAGCGAGTTCGACGCGTATGCGCTTAGGGGCCGCGCTGCGTTGCCGTGCACGTCCGCCGCGTCGATGAGCGTGAGCGGCGTACGTTCGCCCCGCGGTGCATCCCGGTAGGCGCGGCTGCGCAGCACGATCGGTACGGGGTCGCGGCCGGCGCGAAAGGACCCGGCGGCGAGGCCGGAGCTGTGCTGAAGGATCGACGCCGCCAGCGATTGGCGCGCCACGCCGCGCATCGCCGTCTCTTCGTCAAAGGTGGCGTAGCGCACCGTCGGCGTTCCGGTGCCGCCGTCGTGACGGACGTGCCGTGTGCCCGGTGTCGTGGCGAGCACTCGCCGAACGGCTTCGGCGCCGGCCTGGAGCGAGCTGAGGTCTTCGTGAAATACACGAATCTCCACGGGCGCCGCCGTCGGCGGGCCTTGCTCAAGGCGCTTGGCGATGACCAGCGCTTCGGGCACGGCTTCGGCGGCAAATCGCTCCAGGGCGGCGCGCAGCGGATCGACGTCGCGCGCCTCTTCGGTGGTGACGAGGATTTGCGCGACGTGCGGCGCCGAAGGAATGCGCGGCAGGTTGTAGTAGAAGCGCGGCGCACTTCGGCCAACAACGGCCGTTACCTGCTGCACGTTCGGTTCGGAAAGGAGCCAGCGTTCGAGCCGTCGCGACGCGGCGTCCGTGGCGTCCGGATGGGCGCCTTCGTCGAGTTCGACGGTCACCATGACCTGGTTGCGGTCCGACGTGGGAAAGAAGTTCTGCCGCACGCCGAGCGCAAAGGACCCGCAGAGAAAAAGTACGCCCAGGCTGGCGCCGAGCGTGAGCCAAGGCCGCTGGCCCGCGAGTCGGCCAATGCGGGCGGCGACGGCGTCGAAGCGGCTCTTCTTGGTGGTGGTCGTCTTCTTCAGTCCGAAGCGGCAAAGGATCGGCGTGACGAGGAGCGCGTAGAAGTAGCTCACGGTCAGCGTGAGCATGACGACGATGGGGATCGCCCGGGTGAAATCGCCGGTCGTGCCCGGCGCGAGAAGCATCGGCACGAAGGACGCCAAGGTCGTGCCCGTGGCCGCGCCGAGGGGAAGCTTCATCTCGGCGACCGTCGCGCGCATCGCGTCCGTCGCCTTTTGACCCTCGTCGAGTCTTCGCTGCATCGTTTCGGCGACGACGATGGCGTTGTCGACGAGAAGGCCCAGCGCGATCACCAGGGCCGCCACGGCCATTTGATGAAGCACGCCGCCGCCGAAGGCGTACGCCGCGATGCTCGCAAAGGTCACGAGGGGAACGACGCCGGCCACGACGAGACCGAGGCGAAGGCCCATGAAGGTGATGAGCACGAGGGCCACGATGCCCACGCCGATGAGCAGCGACCGACCGAGCTCGGAAAGGCGCGTGGCCACCCGTTCCGGCTGAAAGGCGAGGTTCGTTACGCTCAGACCCGGCGTGGCGGCGGCGAAATCATCGAGCGTTTGCTGAACGCGCGCGCCAAACTGTTCCGCCTGCTGGCCGGCCACGGGGATCACGCCGACGAGCACGGCATCTTGACCGCCCATGCGCACGCGTTCGCTTGCCGGCGACTCGCTGCGGCGCTGCACGTCCGCGAGCACCGAGAGGGGAACGGCGCTGCCTTCGAGGCCCGCTGCCAGCCCTTCGCGTGTTTCCGGCCGCCCCACGGGAACGGGCAGGGCGCGAAGCTCCTCGAGATCGTTCAGGGTGGCGCCCGGTCGAAGAATGAGCTGCTGGCCGCCGGCCCGAAGGGCGCCGCCGGGAATGGTTGCGTTGTTGCCCGTTAGGAACGTGCGCAAGCGCTCCATCGACAGGCCCAGGCGCCGCGCCGTGGCGTCGTCGACGTCTACGACGATGCGTTCCTTCGGATCGCCGGTGATGGCGACGCGCGACACGCCCTCGGTGGAGAGCAGCGCGCGCTCGAGACGCTCGGCTTCATCCATCAGTCCGATGCGGTCGAGCCGGTCGCTGGTAAGGGCGACCACCACCGATTCCGTGTCGATGAGCTTCCGATCGAGGTCGAGGCTCAGCACCTCCGCCGGGAGTTCACGCCGGCTGCGCTCGAGGGCGTCTTCGACCTCGTCCCAGGCGTAGCCCGTGTCCGTCACTTCGCCCAGCAGCTGAATCGAGAGGATCGCGACGCCCGGTCGAATCGTGGTGTCGATGGTGTCGATCTCGGCGACCTCCGCGAGCTCTTCTTCGACGGGCACGGCGACGAGCCGCTCCACCTCGAGCACGTCGGCGCCCGGATAGACGGCCACAACCAAGCCGGCGCGCGGCGAAAGACGTGGGTCTTCTTCCCGCGCCATCGTTCCCCACGCGGCGACGCCGGCGATGCTGAAGAGCCCGCCGAGGGCGAGAACGAGGCGGGGACGGGCGATAAGCGCTTCAAACATGGCTACTGCGCCTGCTCGGCGACGATGATGCGCTCGCCTTCGCCCGCGCCCTCCAGGCGGTCGCCGGCAAAGAGATGGCGCGCGCCCGCCGTGACCACTTCGTCGCCGGCGCTGAGTTCGCACTCGAGGGGTGTCACGGCCAGCCGGTCGTCGCCGCGCAGGCCCCGCGCTTCGACCCGGCAGCGCTCGGCTGCACCGTCCACGTTTCGCCAAAGATAGGGCGAGTCGCCCGCAGGATCGATGACGGCGCGTAGGGGCACGTGAAGCTCCCGCTCTCGTCGCTGCGGCAGGAGCGCCAGCACGCTTTCACCGGCGACCAGCGCCGTCCCGTCGTCGCACTCGCTCACGTCGATGCGAATCGGAAAGAGCCCGCTCCCGTCGGCGGCCTGGGCCACCTGAGCGACGCGGCCGCTGCAGGGCGCGCCGTGGTTTCGTTCGAGTTGTACCTCGCCGTCCGTGGCGAGGGACGCGAGCCGATGGACCGGCGCCCGCACGCGCAGCTCCAGGCCGCCCTCGGCGCTCATGGCCACCACTGGCGACCCTGCCGAGACCACCGTGCCGGGATCGAGGAAGACGGCGGTAATGACGCCATCGCGGGGCGCTCGAAGCACCGCTTCACCGAGCTGACGGCGCGCCTCGCGAAGCTGCACGCTGGCGCCGTCGGCCGCCGCGCGCGCCGTTTCGAGGCCGGCGCCGGCGGCTTCCGAGGTGGACGTGGCGGCGGCCCCGGTTCGCTCGAGGCGCTCGGCGCGCTCGGCGTCGCGCGCCCGCTGGTCGGCGTCCGCCGTCGCCCGCGCGAGCGTGGCGCGGAGGCCCGCCACGGCGTTGGCAAAGGGACGGCGGTCGAGCCGCGCCAGCACTTGGCCGGCGACCACGCGGTCGCCCACGCGCACGGAGCGCGCCTGCAGCCGGCCGCCCACGGTGAATGCGAGGCGGGCGTCGGCGCCGCTTTCGATCACGCCGTGAAGGGCGAGTCGCTCTTCATGGCCGACCTCGACGGCTTCTTCGACGCGAACGCGCCGCTGCAGGGGCGGCTGGCTGGCGCTTGCCTCGCCGCACGCGGCGAGCAGAACGAGCGCGAGGGCGGAGCGCGCGGATTCGGTGGTCATGGCCCGACTCTGGGGCGTGCTCATCTTGAGTCAAGCTCAATAATCGCTGACCGGGGCCGAACCGTGTCCTGAGGGCCCGCCGCGACCGCGTCGGCGAAAGGGCGCTCAGTGGCCTTCGTAGCCGAGGGCGCCTTCGATGCAGGCGACGGCTTCGTCGATGTAGCTTTCGAGCTCTTCGCCGCCGCGAAGGCTGACGCACTCGTGAATGCCGTGGCTCACCAAGCCGAAAAGCAGCGACGCGGCGATGTCCG
>JBCCRV010000093.1:0-15090 GCA_039201085.1 Myxococcota bacterium
ATCGAGCCGCCCATGAAGCGAAAAAGAAAGAGCCCGAGCTGCACGTCGCGGCCGTGCAGCTTGGCGGACCCACACATCATCGCATCGGTGTGACCCGACTTCGCTTGGCTGGCGGTGACGCGGTCGGGGTAGCGCTTCGAATCGACAAAACCGAGCGGGTCGCCGGAGCTCAGGTCGGCATCGTGTTCCTGCCAGCTGCCCTCGTCGATGAGCAGCTCAAGCCAGCCAGCGGCACCAAGCTTGAAGTGCCGGCCGCACGACGGGCACGTTTCCCAGGCCTGCTTGAACTCCTCGCTGCGAAAGGTCTCGCCGCAGCCATCGCAGCGGCGCAAGACGCCCGCGCCGAGGGTGATCTTCTGGTCGCCGGGGGTGCTGGCCCGAGTCTTTTCCGGAATCGTCACAGCCCCAGGGCTACCATGGCGAAGGGGGGTGCGGTAGCGCGATCACCGCGTCGGTTCCGGCCTGCGGGCCGATTTTCTGGGCTTTTTGCCCGTGGAATTGAGCGGGGCAACACCCAACCAGAACGCAGTGTCGAGGTCGGCCGAACTTCTTGGAGGTTCGCGGCTACCTCGAAACCAACGTTCCCAACGAGCAAGCGGGCGATTGGCCAAGAGCTCAGCCGTAGTGCGTGGCTGCAAAGCTCGGTCGCTCGACCTGCTCCGCGAGCCAGTCGGCCATGGCCGGATGGGCAGCCTTCCAGGCAAGCTGCGGCAGGCGAAAGTCGACGTAGGCGAGCGTGCACACAAAGCTGATCGACGCGATATCGAAAGCCGACGGCGCGTCATTCAGCACGCGCGCCATCTCCTGAAGGGCGCGTGCGATCGCCGCCAGCCTGCGCGTCTGCCAGTAGCTCGACTGCTCCCTCTCGGGCCTTCGCGACTCGAGCACGTGCGGTACGGCGCGATCGAGGACCCCGTCCGCCAGCGACTCGGCAAGCCATCGCGAAACGCTGCTCGTCGAATGAACAGACAGCGAGGGCTTGCCATCGAGCGCGTCGAGGTAGGCGCAAAGGAGCGGGCTGTCGAAGAGCCAATCGCCATGCTCGGTCCGCAGGGCGGGAACCTTGTTGAGCGGATGACCGGGCACCCCTTCGTCCGAAAGGGGACTCGAAACGACCTCCTCGACCCGATCGCCGAGACCCTTTTCGCGAATCACCACGCGCACTTTGCGCGCGTACGGGGACGTCGGGGTGTAGTGCAGCTGCATCATGCCCGACTCCTACGGCCCATGGGACCGATGGCAACGCGGCACGGGCGCACCCACCACCGGACCGAACGCCGGTTCATCACCCACGAAGCCGCAACGAAAAATGTCCGTACATGAAAGCGTTTGCACAAAAAGTAAATACCATTCACTATTTGAACATGCAACTCAGTCCCAGCCAGCGGCGCCGTCAGGCAAACCGCGAGCGCATTCTCGACGCCGCGGCCCAGCTCGTGGCCATCGACGGGCTGGAGGCCCTTTCGATCGCGCGGGTGGCAAACCTGGCCGACTACACGCCGGGCGCCCTTTACCGCTATTTCCCGTCCAAGGAAGCCCTTCTCTCCGCGCTGGCCGTCGAAGCCACCGCTCGGGTGGGTGCAGCCCTGGCGGGATGCGAGGGCCCGCCGCTCACGCGCGCCGTAAGCTGCGCGCAGCGCTACGTGCGCTTCGCGTCCGACGAACCGCACGTCTTTGCGCTCCTCTCCACGCTGACCGCCGAGCCCCGTACGCTGGTAGATAGCACCCCCCACTCAGACGACGTCGCGCTTGCTCTCACCAATGTGCTCGCCCCCGTCGCGGCCATGCTCGAGGCTGCCGCAAGCGACGGCAAGCTTGCGCAGGGCGACGCGATGGAGCGGGCCCTGATGCTCTGGGCCGCCCTGCACGGCGCGCTCCAGCTGCGTAAGCAAGCCAGCCGACTCCCGGCCCTTGCCGAGAGCGACCTGACAAGCGCGCTCATTCGAACGCTCTTCATCGGCTTCGGCGCAAACGCGTCGGCCGTGTCCCGTGCCCTTCGGACCGCGCCATGAGCTTTGCCCTTTCGCTCGCCGCCGGTGCACTCCTTTGGACCCTGCTCGAGTACGTGCTGCACCGATGGCTCGGCCACCGTTTTCGGCGCAATTTCTTCGGCGCCGAGCACACGCGCCACCACAGTCAGGGTGACTACTTTGCGCCGAGTTGGAAGAAGTTCGTCGCCGCGCTCGTCGCAGCCGCCCTAACGTTTTCGATCGGCGTCCTCGTCGTGCAACCCACCCTCGCCGCAGCCTTCACGCTGGGACTCGTCGGCTGCTACCTCGGCTACGAAATGCTGCATCGATGGGAGCACGTGCATGAAGGGCTGAGCGCCTACGGCCGATGGGCGCGCCGCCACCACTTTCACCACCACTTCGTGAACCCGTCTTCGAACCACGGCGTCACGACGCCGCTCTGGGACTGGGTCTTCGGCACCTATGAGCGACCAAAGTCGATCGCCGTTCCCGAACGGCTCGCCATGCGCTGGCTGCTCGACGGCGAAGGCGATCTTCGCGCCGGACTCGACCCTTGCTATTCGCTTCGTCGTCGACGCCCGGCGATGAGCGCCAGCAAGCGTCCGGAGCGCGCGCCGTCGCGCCGGTAGGAGTGAAAGCGCTCGGGCTCCGCAAACGTATCGCCACCGACATCATCGAGCGCCACGCCGCGCTCCGCGAGCTGGACGCGCACGATGGCGACGAGATCGGCGCGGTACTTGCCCGGCCGTCCCGGATAGGGCTCCACCACCGTCGCTCCGGGCGCACAGGCCGCAAGGGTTTTGGCGACGTCTTCGCCAACCTCAAAGCTCGGCGCGCGAATGTGCGGGCCCGCCGCCGCAAGCACCTCCTCATCACCGAGGGCATCGAGCGCACGCGGCACGATGCCGGCGACCACGCTTCGCCAGCCGCAGTGCACCGCGGCTACCTCGCCGCTCGCGCCGGCAAGCAAGAGCGGCAGGCAGTCTGCTGTGCGGACCGCAACGGCGCGACCGGCCGGCGCGATCAGCGCGTCCACCTCGCGCTGCGCCACCTCCTCCGTGCTCAGCTCGGCGACATGCAGCACGTCGGCGCCGTGCACCTGCTTCGCTTGCTCAATGCGCGCGAGCCCCATCGCTTCGGCCAGGCGTCGATGGTTTTCCGCGACGCATGCGTCGTCGCCGAGCCCATAGCCGAAGTTTGCCGAGTCGAAGGGCGGCGGGCTGACGCCGCCGGCGCGGGTCGTGAACGCGTGCACGAACCCAGCCTCCAGGAGCACGCGCGATTGAAGCAACGTGTCTTTCATCGGCTCGCCGCGTTCGCTCCGCTCAAACGACCGACATCACCTGGGTGAGCCGAAGCACGAGCGGCAGGTTCAGCAGCATGCCGTGCATTTCGATCTCCCCGCGCTTCTGCGCTTCGCCTACTTCCTTGGCCATCGCGCCGTTGCGCAAATCGGGTAGGCCAAAGCGCGGCTCCAGCTCAACGAGGGACATCTTCGTAAGCCACTCGGAGCTCGTGCGAATCGTAACGTCCGGAATGCCCATCACGCCGTAGTGAACGGTGAGCCGACCGCCCTGAAAGTGCAGCGTGATGGCCGAGCCAAGGTCGGACACCACGATGGCCACCCGCCCCACCATGCGCGCGAACGCCGCGCGCTTGTCTGCATGCTCGTCGAGGTTCTGGCGCAGCAGCGTCGCCAGCATGTCCGTGAGGCCACGGCCTTCGGCGCCGGGTCCCAGCGCAATGATCGGTTCGGGCTGTGCCACGCGAGCGCTAGACCTGCTTCGCCTTGAAATGATCGGACCGCATTCGTCGAGGGGCGCCGTCGCAAGGAACGACGACGCGGGAATGTAGGTACATTTCGAGAAGGAGTGACGCCGCGAGGGGGTGTTTCGGCGGGTGCAGCATGGTCATTTCCGAACGCCAGGCGGTCTTAATCGATGAACTCGGTGGGAACGGCCGTCGCGCTCGTGACAAGGGCACGGGACGACATGACAAAGCGAAGCATTGTGGGCAGGTTGCCCTTCGTCATCTTAAGCTTGCCTTCCATCATGCCCTTGATCGGGTCGAGCTCGCCGTTGATGACCTTCTTCCAACGCTCGTAGGGCGCCACGATGATGAAGGGCGAGGCTTCGACGGCCTCCATGCCTTCCACGAGCTCGGCGCCGCGGCACTCGCCTTGGTGCACGTCGAGGATCATGCCGACGTCGCTTTCGATGCCAGGAGCGCTGCCCTTCTCCACGACCATGGCCACGCTGCCGAAGGTCCAGGGCTTGCCGTGCGTTCGGTAGACTTCGTTGTTGTTCACGGCGTCGGCGAAGGCCGCCGTCCACTCGGGCGAAGGAAATCGATGGGCCACGGCGCGCAGACTCGCGTGCGTCGACGGCGCGCGCAAGCGCTCGCGAAAAAATGCGCGGCCCTTCCTTGACACCACACGGAGGCAGGGTATGCCTGCGCCTCGCGTCGGCGAGCTCTGTGCGGATGGGGCGGAATTGGCAGACGCGCTGGATAAAGGAACCAGTGGGGTAAAACCCGTGGAGGTTCGATTCCTCTCGTCCGCACCAAAAGGCGAAGTTCCCTCGGGACTTCGCCTTTCGTCGTTCATCGCTGCATGCGACTGGTCAGCAAGCGGCGCCGGGTCTTCAGGGCTTCGACGTTGGTCGTTCATCGCCTCAGACGACTGGCCAAAGGGCGCGCGGTCATGAAAGCTCTATTCCCGTGGAGTACGCGATTTTCTTTGGCGCGGTGGCCATTGCCTTCGCTCTCGTTCGTTGGCTCGACGCGCGCGATTCGGGCCGACGACGATAGTCCGCTCCCCCGCCCGCGCGTTTTGTCGCTGACGGTCGCACGGAAAGTGGATCGCGCCGCGGTCTCACATGTATGCTCGCTGGGCTGCACGGGCAGCGCGGAGGTGGCGAGAGGCGTATGTTCAAGGAAACCCTGCAAGAAGTGGTCGATCACACCGATGGCGGCGTCGCCAGCTTGCTGATGGACTTCGACGGCATCCTCCTCGAGAAGTACGTTCGCGAGAGCGACTTCGACGTGGAATCGGTGGGCATCGAGTTCAGCGTGATCCTTAAGAACATTCGCAACGCCGCCGAGCTGCTCGAAGCCGGTGATGCGAAGGAAGTGGCCATTCAGGCCGAGCGCCTCACGACGGTCATTCGCCTGTTGAACTCGGAGTACTTCGTGGCCGTGGCCCTTCGTCCTTCGGGCAACCTGGGCAAGGCGCGCTTTCTGCTCCGCACGCGCGGCGGCAAGCTTCTTGCGGACCTCGAATAAGTGCAAATCCGGGTCCTGCACGGGCCAAATCTGAACCTGCTCGGCACGCGCGAGCCGGACATTTATGGCACCATCACCCTTGCGGAGATCGACGCCTCCATGGCGGCGGCGGAACCGAGCGTCACTTTGGTGCCGTCCCAATCGAACCACGAAGGCGTGCTCATCGACGCCATTCACGCCGCGGCCCAGGACTGCGACGGGCTCGTCGCCAACTTCGGCGCCCTGACGCACAGCTCGTACGCCCTCGCCGACGCGCTTGCGTCCGTGAAGCTGCCCACCGTCGAGGTTCACCTGAGCAATATTCACGCGCGCGAAGCCTTTCGGGAGCGCTCCCTTACGGGCGCACACGCCATCGGCCTGATCACGGGTTTTGGACCGGCCAGTTATACCCTTGGCTTACGCGCCCTCTTGGACTATCTCCGCACCCAGCCCTGAGGAACAGGGCGCCTTTTTGGGAGATCCATGGACGTCGATATCGAACAACTTCGCGCGCTGATGGCGGCGATGAAGGAAGCAGAGCTCGACTGGCTCGAAGTGCATCAGGGCGAAGAGAGCATCGTGCTGCGCAAACACGGCGGACCGGCTCCCGTGGCGGCGGCGGCGGCACCCGCGCCGGCGGCAACGGCCGCTGCCCCCGCGGCCGAAGCGGAAGCCGACAAGCCCGGCGAGGTCATCACGTCGCCCTTTGTGGGCACCTTCTACCGCGCGCCCTCCCCGGGCGCGAAGGCCTTCGCGGCCGTGGGCGGCGACTTCACCCAGGGCCAGACGCTGTGCATCGTTGAGGCGATGAAGCTCATGAACGAGATCGAAGCGGAGTTCGACGGAACCTGCCTTGAGATCCTCGTCGAAGACGGCAAGCCCGTCGAATACGGCGACCCCCTCTTTCGCGTGCAGCGGCGCTAGACCGCCTGGCCCTCGAAATGATCGTGCTGCAACCACCGAAACCCGCCCTCGCGGCGTCACTCTTTCTCGAAATGTGTCTACATCCCCGCGTCGCCGGTCCTTGCGAAGCTCGGCGAACGCGGCACACTCATTTCAAGGCGCAGGCGGTCTCAGCTCCATGTTCAACCGCGTCCTGATCGCCAACCGCGGCGAGATCGCTCTGCGCGTGCTGCGTGCTTGCCGCGAACTCGGCATTGAGACCGTCGCCGTGCACAGCACGGTGGACGAAAAGGCACGCCATGTGCGCCTCGCCGACCAAGCGATATGCATTGGCCCCGCCGACGCGACGCAGAGTTACCTCAACGTGCCGGCGCTGCTCGCCGCCGCGGAGATCAGCGGCGCCGACGCGATCCATCCCGGCTACGGCTTTTTGAGCGAGAACGCCGAGTTCGCCGACCTCTGCAACCAGTGCGGCCTCACCTTCATCGGCCCGACGCCGCAGAACATGAATCAATGGGGCGACAAGGTGGAGGCGCGTAAGCTCGCGAAGTCCCTGTCGATTCCACTGATGGAAGGCAGCGCCGTCCTGAAGGACGCAGAGCACGCCGCACAGGAAGGCGAGCGCGTCGGCTTCCCGGTGATGCTCAAGGCTTCCGGCGGCGGCGGTGGCCGCGGCATGAAGATCATTCGCAGCGCCGATGAAATGCGTCACGCCTTTCCCCAGGCGCAGGCAGAAGCGCTCGCGGGCTTCAACAACGGCGATCTCTACTGCGAACGCTTCGTCGAGGAGCCGCGGCATATCGAGTTTCAGGTCCTCGCCGACGGCAAGGGCAAGGTGTGGGTACTCGGCGAGCGCGAGTGCTCGATCCAGCGCCGGCACCAGAAGCTCGTGGAAGAAGCGCCAAGCGTCGCCGTGAGCGACGAACTTCGACGCGACATGGCCGCCACGCTGAAGCGCGCACTTGTCGACAGTGACTACGTGTCCGCCGGCACCGTCGAGTTGCTCATGGACGAGAGGGGAAACCTCGCGTTCATGGAGATGAACACGCGAATTCAGGTCGAACACCCGGTGACCGAGCTGATCACCGGCGTCGACCTCGTTCAGGCTCAGATTCGTATTGCCGCCGGGGAAGAACTCGATCTTCCGGACGAGATCCCGCTCAAGGGCCACGCGATCGAGGTCCGCGTAAACGCCGAGGATCCCGAGAGCTTTGTCCCCTGGCCCGGCACCATCGACGAATACCACCCGCCCGGCGGCCTCGGCATTCGCGTCGACGACGGAGTCTTCGCCGGCTGGACCGTTCCGCGCTCGTACGATTCGCTTATCGCCAAGGTCATCGCCTATGGCCGTGACCGCAACGTTGCGATCACCCGGCTGCGCCGTGCCCTCTCGGAAACGCTCGTTTCCGGCATTCGCACCAACATCCCGCTGCACCGCCGCATCGTCGACCACCCGGACTTCATCTCGGGCGCCCTCTCGACGCGCTTTCTCGAGCGCCTCTAGACCGGCGCGGACGTTTAGCTGACCTTGTTAGGGCGTTCGGATGGGGCGAGGTCAAGGCGCGAGGACGCGGCCATGGCTCCGCGGCCGTCCTCACCGCGAAAATGCTCGGACATTCATGCGGCACCGTTCCTTGCGACCAAACGCCCCAGCGAGCAGCGCCATCAGTTTCAGGGGAACACTTCGATGGCTGCTGCCACGGCCCTACCTTGCCGTTCGCGGAAGTTGACCGGGCGGGACCGAAAAACCTAGTATCGGGCGCGTCGGCAATAGGCCGGCGGGTGCCACCTTGAGCGTCGATCGCCCCAAAGTCTTAGCTGCGGCCCAGAAGTACCTTTCGAAGGGTCAGCACGATCGTGCCATCGCCGAGTACCGCAAGCTGGTCGAGGCCGACGCGACGGACGTACGCACGTGGTTGAAGATCGGCGATCTCTACACGCGCAAGGGCGACAACCGCGAGGCCACGCAAACCTATCAGCGCGTTGCCGAGCACTACGCCGAACAGGGCTTCTTCCTGAAAGCCGTCGCCGTCTACAAACAGATCATCAAGCTGCAGCCCGGACGCCTCGACATCTCGACCCGCCTCGCCGAGATGTACGAAAATCTGCAGCTCGTCAGCGACGCGCTCAGCACCTACGAGCAGATCGCTGGCGCCCACGCGCGCAACGGCGACGTCGAAAACATGCTGCAGGTCCTGCAGCGAATGGCCGAGCTAGACCCGGACAACATTCCGATTCGCATTCGCAACGCCGAAGCCCTTTCAAAGGCGGGCAAGACCGAAGACGCCGCGCGCGAGTTCGAAGCCGGCGCGGAACTTCTGCGCGCTCAAGGCCGCATCGACGACTACCTCAAGGTGGCCGAGCGGCTGCTCTACCACCGCCCGGAAGACACAGAGCTCGCACGCAGCCTCGCGTCCATGTACTTGGAGCGCCAAGATCCGAAGCGCGCCCTCGGCAAGCTCCAGATCTGCTTCAAGAAAAACCCGAAGGATGCCGAGACCCTCGAGCTGCTCGCCCGCGCCTTTCACGTCCTCGGCCAAACGCCCAAGACGATCAGCGTGTACCGTGAGCTGGCGCGCGTGCTTCAGGAACAAGGCAAGCTCGAAGACCGCGCGCGCATCCTCGGTGAAATCCTCGCCCTCGATCCGGGCGATGGCGAAGCGCGACAGGCCCTTGCCGCCTACGCGCCGCCTTCCGAAGGACCTCAGCTCATCGAAGACGACGACGACGAGCCGGAGCTGGAAATCGTCGACGACGACGATGACGAGCCAGAACTCGAACTCGTCGAAGCGGACGACGACGACGTCATGCTTCTCGAGAGCTACGAGGACGTTGAGCTGCTGGAAAGCATGCCGCCGGACGACGTGCCCCGCGCGCCGACACCCGAACCGACGCGGCAGCGCGCGCCCTCCGAACGTCCCTCGGTCGTTTCCGAGCGCCCGTCGATTCCGCCGGAAATCGCCCGCGAAGCGCAAATCGCGCGCCTGCTAACAGAGTGCGAAGTCTTTGAGCGCTACGGCCTGACGGACAAGGTGATTCGTCAGCTCCGTCAGGTGGTCGAACTTGCACCGGACCACCTGGAAGCGCGGGAGAAGCTCAAGGACTCGCTCCTTGCCGCGGGCGACACGGACGCGGCGATCGTTGAACTGCACGCCCTTGCCGACCGCTACGAGGAATCGAACCCGCAGGTAGCCACCCTCTACCGTCGCCAAGCGGACGACCTCGCCGGTGATTCGGCGGACGACATCACGACGCGCCAGGCCGACGACGCACCCTCGGTGGAGATCGAACTCGCCGACGACTCCGAGTCCGAGCCCATTCTCTTCGTGGACGACGAATCCGAAGTCGAGCTCACCGCGGCGGACGTGCCGCCGCCGGCGGAGACAAACGAGTTCGTTCCGAGCCTCGGCCCGGTCCTCGATATGGAGCTGCCCGCGCCGCCGCCCGGCGCCGGTCAGCCCCTTCCGCCACCGGCCGTTCCACCCGGGCTGCACGACGCGCCCACGCCGCATGAAGGCGTCGACCTCGTCGAAGAGCAGATACTGGCCGACGCCGCGGCGGACGAGCTCCTTCTCGACGATCCTGGCGCGGGTCGTGACGCTCCGGAGTTAATTCCCGCGCTCGATATCGACGACGAAGAGCAGACGATCACGAGCGCTGACGAGGTGCCTTCAACGGAAGAGATCGCGGCGGCTGGCGCCGCCGATCCGTTCGTGGCTGAGCTCGACCTGCCGGACATTCCACCAGCGCCGGCCCTGCCGTCCACGGACGAACTTCCTACGCCGGCCTTGCTCGACCTTCCCGATCCGGTGGACGAAGCGCTCGCGCAGTCCGAGCGGGCCGAGCGGGAGGCGATTCAGCGGAACTCGCTACCGCCGGGCGAAGTTGAAGAGATTCTTGACGAGGTCGATTTCTACATCGCTCAGGGCCTCTGGGACGCCGGCGCGGGCACGCTCGAAGACGCCCTCGAATCGTTCCCGCAGCATCCCGTGCTGCTGGACAAGCTGCAGCAGATCGAAGAAGGCCGTGCAGCCAGCCAGGCGGCTGCCGCCGTGGAAGCCGAAGCCGAGGCCGATGAGGACGACGCGTTCCTTCTCGCGGAACGGCTCGCCGAAGAGCTGGGCCCAACGCTCGAAGAGGACGTCGGCGCCGACGTGCTCGACGTTGAACGAGTCTTCGAGCAATTCAAGCGCGGCGTGCAGGAACAGGTCAGCGTCGACGATTCGGACACCCACTTTGACCTCGGCATTGCCTACAAGGAAATGGGCCTCGTCGACGACGCCATCGGCGAGTTCGAGCTCGCCATGAAGAACCCGACGCGCGAAACGCTCTGCCACACGATGATCGGCCTCTGTCGCATGGAGCAGGGCCGGCCGAGCGAGGCGATCGCCCATTTCAAGAAGGGCCTGTACGTGGAGCAGAAGACCGACGCCGAGGAGCTTGGTCTCTACTACGAGCTCGGTGTGGCCTACGAGACGCTCGAGGATCCGCAGGAAGCCGCCTTCTACTTTCAGAAGGTCACCGGCCGGAACCCGAACTTTCGCGACGCCGCCGAACGGCTGGCGCGCGCGGGCCAGCCAAAGGAGGCGCCCCAGCCGCCGGCCCTTGAGTTGGAAGAAGTCGACGCCGCCTTCGACGACCTGCTCAGCGACGACTGACGCGCACTCGCCCACTGGCCCCGGCTCGCAAGCCGGCTAACACTCCCCGTGATGACGCACGAGCCAGCCAGCGACACCCGCCTGACGGTCGACGTATCGCTCACGCCTGCGCACATCGAAGACGCCCTCTGGCTAACGCTCCGCAAGCACACGCCGGGTCTACGCTTCATGCCGCTGACCTTTCTCTTCGCGGCCATCGCGCCCTTCGTGATCGCGACGATGAAAATGCGCGGCTACGCCTTGCCCGTCAGCGCGTACATCTTTTCCGCCGCCTGCATCGCCTACCTCTTCGCCGTGCCCCTCGGCCTTCGGTGGCTTTCGCGGCGCGGCGCAAAGGCGCGCACGGACGCGCTGCGTTTTGTGTTCGACGAGGGCGGGTTCAGCGTCGACGCTGCGAACGCGGTGCGGCGGCTGAATTGGAATGAGCTCTACGAGTGCGCCTCCACTCGGCGCGTTTGGGTGCTCTACGAAAAGCCGAGTGTGTTTCACGTACTGCCTCGAGGCGGCGAGCACGGCGCAGCGCTCGAAGCACTGCTCCTGGCGCATGTGCCACCGAAACGTCGCATGCGCGACGTGCTGGGCTGGCTCAGTCCCGGTGCCGCCGTGCTTCTGATGCTGCTTGTCGCCACCGCATACGTGCTTTGGTCGACACCGCGATGAGCGATCGGACCATCGAGTCGCCGCCCCTCGCCATGCTTCGGGCGCAGGACAGCACGCTGCTAACGCTGTCCACCACGGGCAGCGCGGCCCTTGTCGACGTCGCGCACGGTAAGTCGCAAGCCTTGGCGGGTGGTCCTTACCATCACGGCTGCCTCTTTGAAGGCGGGGCGCTGGTCATCAGCGCGAGCCAGCTCCTTTGCTTTGCGCGCGACGGCAATGAACGATGGCGGGTGGACCTCGAGGCGGGAAACGTGGGCCGCGTCTTCCTCGGCGCCAAGGCCGATGCGGTGGTCTTACTGCACCGACGCCGCCGCTTTCTCTTCGAGCGCTATGCGCTTGGTAGCGGCGAGTACCAGGAAACGCGCGTCATCGAACGACGACGCGCCATCGTGGTGGGCGGTCGCGTATGGGCTCGCGACGCGCGGGGCGTGAGCTCTTTCTTCCTCTACGGAACGCAGGTCGAGCGGTGTCCCCTCAAGGACAACGGCCCGATGGAAGCCCGCGGCGGGAGCGTATACACGCTCGTCGGTCCGCGCTCCGTCACGCGCGTCATGGGCGGAGAGCGACGCTGGTTCACGACCGTCAAGGGCCGCGACCTGCGCAAGCTCAGCATTCGCGACGGACTCGAAGCGGACGAAGATGAGTTCGAGCCCGCGCGCCTTGGACGCCCGCGTCTCTTTGGAGGTCGCCTGCTCGTACCGGACGCCAACGGCAGCCTGCACGCCCTAAACGTCGACGACGGGTCGATCGCCTGGCGCTTCGATGGCCAGCACTACCCCACCCTATCGAAGCCGCCACGGCCGGCGATCGTGGGTGAAACGATCGGCTATGTCGGCGCCGACGAATACCTCTACGCCATCGATGGGGCGGGCGGCTGCACCGCGTTCATCGAGCTTCCCGATGCGCCCGACGTCCCTCCCGTCGCGGCAGACGGGCGGCTCGTCGTCGCGGCCCGCGGGCTGCACCTCTACGATCTTCGGGCCCTCTGAAGACGAATCAACGCCGCGGTTGAAGCGCGCTTCAACCGCCCTTTTGGCGCACGGGCGGCGGCGCGTAGTAGTCGACCACGTCGATCGGCTCGGCCAGGCTGCCCGTGGCCACCCGGTATGTTCCTACAGGGTCGCCACCGATCTCCAGCGCCGTTGGCCCTTCAAACTCCAGCCGTACCCGCTCACAGAGGAAGTCGTGCACGCGGTCGTCGCGGTATGTGCCCTTCCAGATGGCGCGAATATTCCAAGCGACGTCGACGCTTCCAATATCGACGATGCGAAGGTTGAAGCGATCTTCGCGCTCCTCCGCAAAGGGAAAGATGCGCGCCCCAAAACCCCAATAGGGGATCGTGGACAGCAGCACGCCACGAAACGGCCCGTCAAAAATCAGCTCATCCTGCGCAATCGGCGCGCCCACGGGTTGGCCGTCGATGCCCAAACGAACCGCATCATCACCCTCGTTGTAGATGCGCACGTGCCCGCGGCTCTGCATGAGCACCTTGGGCATCGACTTCAGACCGATTGAAAGCCCATAGGCAAGGCCGCTGGCGGCGAGCCGCTTAAGACCGGGCACCTTTGCCAGCTGCACCTTCATGTCCGCGTAGTCCTGCAGGGCCATCGCATCGACGCCAAAGCCCGCGAAGGGCGTCATGACGCCGTTGACCTCGACAAGACGAAGCTTGCGACTTCCGCCCTGCGAATGAAGGCGTCCGAGATCGACGGCGACGCCACGTCCGCCCTGGTTCTGCGCGCCGAGGACCCAGGCAATCGCGTTGCCCGTGCCTAGGCGCAGAAGACCAAAGCGCGGCGGATCCTTTCGCTGACGCTTCGCTTCCTTGCAGATCCACGTGACCATCTGCGTGAAGGTGCCGTCACCGCCCCCCGTGAGCACCGTCGGGTAGTTGCCCTCTACGATGCGGCGCGCGATGTCCTGGCCTTCTTCCAGGCTGCGCGAGACGAAGAGATCGCCGCTGCGAATGATCTCCTCGAGCATGTCGACGAGATCTTCCGTGACCTGCTTGGCGTTGCCATTCACGATGACCGCCACGCGTTCCGGCGTCATGCGTCCTCGAGCACGTCGTCGATGCACGCCGCCAGGTGCGTGTCTTTTTTCGTGAGCCCGCCTGCGTCGTGCGTGGTGAGTCGAATCGTGAGCGTGTTGTACACCCACGTCAGCTCCGGATGATGGTTGGCGCCTTCGGCAAGGTCGGCGATGCGCATCAGCTTAGAAATCGCCGCGCGGGCCGAAGCCGCTTTGTACGTTCGCTCAATCGCGTCGCCTTCGCGCTTCCACGCGCTGTGTGCGGATAGGAAGGTCGACAGCGCCTCGTCGTTCAGCAGCTTCATAGCGCGAGCGTATCAGAGTGCATTGGCGCGCCGGTCTTCAAGTTGGTGCGCAAGTCACGGCTGCGCCGGGCGAAGCGCACGTATGCGTGCCCGCACTACCGCGAGCTCCGCGGGCGTGAACGCCGAGCGCAGGGACGAGAGTGTTTGGTGAGCGGATACGGTTTCCGCGGGCGCACCGCACCCGAAAAACGGTGCGCTGGGGCTTCGCGGTCGAACTGAGCTCGGAGGCATGGGCAACGCCTTCGGCGGGCAGGGGCATCGCCTCCTCGAGGCACGGAGCCATTGTTGGCCGCGCGGGGCGCGGCAATGGCTAGAGCCGGACGAGGGAAGCGCCCCAGGTGAAGCCGGCGCCGAAGGCCGCCATCAGAACGAGGTCACCCTTCTTGCAGCGGCCCTCCTGCAGCGCTTCGCTTAGCGCCAGCGGGATCGACGCGGCCGTGGTGTTTCCGTACTTCATGATGTTGTGCATCACCTTTTCCGGCGGCAGCTCTAGCTTCTGCGCGACGAACTCGTTGATGCGCTTGTTCGCTTGATGCGGCACGAGCAGGGCGATGTCGTCGATCGTGACGCCGGCTCGGCCCATGACCGCACGCGCAACCTCCGGCATCTTGGACGTCGCCCAGCGAAACACCTGCTTGCCGTTCATCGCCGGCCATACGCGGCGGTCGTCGATCATCTCGTGCGTGATGCGCGGCATGTGCTTGCTCGAAGGCGCTTCGATCCAGAGCTCTTCTGCGCCCGTCCCGTCGGCGTGCACCTCGACATCGAGGACGCCGCGGTTTTCATCGTCCGTGGGACCGAGGATCGCGCAGGCTGCGCCATCCCCGAAAAGCACCGCGACGTCGCGGCCTTCGTTGGTGAAGTCGAGACCGGTCGAGTGCACCTCGCCGCCGACGAGGGCCACACGCTTGTACATACCCGCGCGAATCCACGCATCCGCGATCTGCATGCCGTAGAGGAAGCCGCTGCACTGATTGCGAATGTCGAGGGCCGGCACGCCCGGAAGACCCAGCTTGCGCTGAAGGAAGCACCCCGAGCCCGGGAAGCAATGGTCCGGCGACAGGGTCGCAAAGATGATCGCGTCGATCTCACCAACCTCGATGCCGGCGTTTTCGCACGCCATCTTCACCGCGGGCACGGCCAAGTCGCTGGCGCCAATGCCGCTCTCTTCGATGTAGCGTCGCTCCTTGATGCCCGGCCGCTGCTGGATCCACTCGTCGCTCGTCTCGAACATCTTCGCGAGGGCGTCGGTCGTGACGACGCGGCTCGGGACGTCGTGACCACCACCGAGACTTGCCGTGG
>JBCCRV010000094.1:0-15033 GCA_039201085.1 Myxococcota bacterium
GCGGCTTCGTGCGCGTCGCGCTTACTGGGCAAGTCGTCCAGGGTGACGGCGGCTACCGCTTCTTCATCGGCGACGCGGCGCGCCGGACGCTCGATCCGAGCCTTCGCCGGAGGCCGCAACGCGGTCGGCAGGTCGTCTTCGACGAACGCCGCGGCCCTCAGCGAGCCCCCGCTCGCAATCTGCGTGGGCTCGTCGTCCTCTTCAAAGCCCGTCGGGCGACCGAACGGGGGCTGCGCGGCGGCCGGCGGCCTCGGCGGCGCAGGCGGTTTGGCGGGCGCAGGCGGTTTGCCGGGCACGCGCCGCGGTGGCGGTGCAGCCCGTGGGCGGCGCGTAGGCTTTCGCGGCGGCGGAATCGAATCGGCTTGGCCAGCGATCCGCGCGAGGCGCCCCGCGCGGTCGGCGAGGCGAATCACGTCAGGATCCTGCGGGGCCATCGCCCGCGCCTTCTCCAGCACCTTCGTCGCGCGCTCCGGATCGCCGCGCTTTAGAAGCACTTCGCCAAGCCAGCGGAAAGGTGACGCTTCACGCGGCGTCTCGCGCGCAGCAAGGAGCAAGGCCTTTTGCGCCTGAAGCAGATCGCCGAGGGCCATCCAACAGCGGCCGATCATCACCAGGGCGGGACCGCGCTCGCGCGACTCGCTCATCGCTTCGGCCACACTGCGGGACTCCCGCGCGCGGCCGGCCGTGAGCAGATCCTCCGCCAGCGCCAAACCCGGCTCCGATTGCGGATTTGAGCGAAAGCGCAGCAAACGTGCATCGAGGCGTGTGGTCACCGCGCTGCCTCAGTGTGCCGGGGCATGGCGGGACCGTAACAGCCACGCGTGGGAAACTTCAAACCATGGTATAGGCGGACCATGCTGCGAAAGGGTTTTGCTTACGCTGCAATGGTGCTCTTCGGGGCCTGCGCCGGAACGCAGACCCCGGAGCATACGGCACGTTCCTTCGGACGGGCGCTCGTGGATGGACGCGTGGGGGACGCCTACGACCATCTTGCCTCGGACTACCGCCGCCGCGTGCCGCTCTCCGAGTTTCGCGGCCAGGTCGAGGCGAACGGCGGCGAAATGCGCGAGCTGGGACGCCTACTGGCCTCGAGCGGCGAAAGTGGCGACGTCACGGCGGCCGTAACGCTGGCCGACGGGAGCACCGTGGAACTGGTCCTTCGCGACGGCGAATGGCGAATCGAAGGCAACCCGGCGAACTACTACGATCAAAGTACGCCGCGGCGCGCCCTGCGCTCCTTCGTACGCGCTATGGAACGCCGCCGCTACGAGGTGGTGATGCGCTTTGTGCCCGAGTCGGACCGCGAGGGCATGAGCGTGGAGCGCATGCAGGCCGCGTGGGAAGGCGAAGGCCGCGAGGAGATCGAACGGCTCATCGCGGTGCTGCGCGACAACCTCGACGAACCGATCGAAGAAATCGGCGACCGCGCCACCATGGCGTACGGCGAAGGATCGACGGTGCAGTTCATTCGCGAGGACGGCGCGTGGAAGATCGAGGACCCTAGCTGAGCATCCGCTGAGCCGGGCATCGCGTGTACACTATCCCGCAATGGGCGGGAGGTCGGCGAAGCCGCTGCAACGAACGGGGCGGACGAAACTGCGAAATAAACTGGGCCGAGCGCTGCTGATGCTTGCCGCGGGACTTGCCGTGGCACAGCCAAACGCGGCCCTCGCCGGCAACGACGAAGGCGTGCTCATCGGCGACCTGGCATCGGTGATCGGAGGCGCCGTGACCGCGGTGACGAGCAACGGCGCGGCCCTTTGGTACAACCCCGCCGGCGTCGTTCAGGGCGCCGAGAACACCCTCGACGTTTCCGTCACCGCGTACACGCTGCGCTTGGGTTCGACGCCCGCGCTGCTCTCATCCGCCGACGGCGCAACGGCCAACGGAGACACGCGAGACTTCACGATCATTCCGGCGGCCGTTACCTATGTGCGCCGAATCGGTTCGAACACGCGCTTTGCTTTCGGCATCTTTCAGCCCAACAGCGTCGACAGCACGGTGAGTGCAAGTCTGCTCACGGAAGGCGATCAGCCCTCGCGATGGGAGGGCACGGTTCGCGAAAACCTCTCCGAAACCCATGTGCTGCTGGGCGTGGGCATTCGTCTGCATGAAACGCTGAACCTTGGCGTTGCGCTGAACGCGTACTTCGTGTCGCTGGACCGAACCGGGCGCTTCGATGGAAGCCGCGTGGGTGATCCCTCCACCTTCTTCTCCTACGCGGGAACGCGGGCGCGCTCCGCATTCGGAGCGACCGCTGCAGTGGGCATTCAATGGCGCCCCCATCCGCGTCTTGCCCTTGGCCTGTCCTTTCGCGCACCCGGCACGGTGTTCCTGGCGTCCACGCAGATCGACGAGTTCACCACCACCAGCGCGGACGGAAACCTCGATTCGGAACGGGTCGAGCTGGACCGCACGGACCATCTGGACCTGCTCTACCCCGCACGCGTTCGGTTTGGCGTCGCCTATACGTCCACCAACTGGATCGTGTCCGCCGACTTCGACGCCCAACACCAGCTGACGAACGAGTCCCTCAACGTCGAACGCTCCGCCCTCTACAACGTGCGCGCAGGCGTTCAGCGGAGGCTCGGCGATCACTTCACCATCGGCGGAGGTTTTTTCACGGACCGCTCCCCGTGGCGTCCGCGCGGGGAGTTTCTCGACCGCCGCATCGACTACTACGGCGGTTCGTTCGGCATCTCCTTCGATTCGGACCGACTCCTCGACGAAAACGTCGAAGACGTCGGCCGACTGACCTTCGGCACCACCATCGCCCTCCGTTATGCCTACGGCACCGGGCAAATCGTGGGCGGGCAAGTCAGCGAGACGTTCGCGCCGGAAAACACCGTGGTCACCCTCGTCGACCACACCGAACACGAACTCGGAATCAACGTGGCGGCCCGCTTTCAGTTCTAGGGCGGTTCGACCTTTGTTCGATCGCCTCGGACCCACCGCTCGCGCCGACCCCGGCGCTCTCTCGTCCTTGAAAGGCGCTTGCCGTCCTTCGTCCTCGCGCCTTGATCTCGACCCGACCGACGAACCCGAAGCAATCAAATAAAGGTCGACACGCCCTAGCGCTCGCCGGGTTCGAGGATGGTGAACTCGACGCGGCGGTTCAGCGCGCGTCCGTCGGGTGAATCGTTGGGCGCGACGGGGTTGGCCTCGCCGTAGCCGCGGTATTCGATGCGGTTGCGCGGTACGCCCTGCTCGACGAGGTATTCGACGACGGCGCGGGCGCGACGGTAGCTAAGGTCAAGGTTGTACTCGTCGACGCCTTCCGAGTCGGTGTAGCCGTCGACGCGCACGCGTCGGCGGCGCAGATCGCGAATCACGCCCGCGACCGTGTTAAGGAGCGGCAGGCTGACGGAGCGAATCGTTTCCGAGCCGAAGTCGAAATAGATGCGTTCGCTGACGAGAATGCGCCGATCCGTGACGGTGATCACCGCGTCGCCGGGCCCCGGTTCGGGGCAGCCGTCTTCGTCCTCGTAGGCATCGCGGTCTTCGGGCTCCATCGGACACTGGTCCGCGCCGTCGTTGATGCCGTCTTCGTCGTTGTCGGCTTCGGGGCAGCCGTCCTCATCGCGAAATCCGTCGCGGTCTTCGCTCTGAAGGGGGCACTGATCGGTGTCGTCGGCGACGCCGTCGGCGTCGTTGTCGACGTCTGGGCAACCGTCGGCGTCGAGGAAGTCGTCCATGTCCTCGGGATCGTTGGGACACAGGTCCGCATCGTCTTCGACGCCGTCGCCGTCGTTGTCCGGGTCGGCGCAGAAGTCGCCGTCCTCGTATCCGTCGAAGTCCTCGGGCCCGGCGGCGCAGTCTTCGCGCGCCGAGCTCCAGCGAAGGACGCCAAAGCCGCGTATCGCCGGCGCGCCGTAGCCGTCGATGATGCCCGTACCCGCACCAAGGTCGACGCTCACCTGGCCAAAGGTCAGCCGAACGCCGCCGTCGACCTCCATCGGGTTTTCGTCTCGGTTCCAGGTGCGGCCGCCGACCCCAAGGCGAAGCTGGCTCTCCGCGATGAGCTCGACGACGCGGTGCACACGAACGGCGGCGCCAAGGGCGAAATGAAGTTCGTCGTCCTGCTCGAACGCGCCAACGGTGTTGCGCTGCCGAAGGCGATACGCCGCCTCCGCGCCCAGCCGAAAGGGCCCACGGCGCCACGCGAGCACGAGCCCCGGCGTGAAGCTCCATGCTTCGTGGCCAAGGAAGCGTTCGCCGTCGCCCGTCGGCACCGTAAGCAGCACGCGCGCAGAGAGCGCGACGTCGCCGCGCAGGATCGGAACCTTCGCGGAAATGCGAAGATCTCCTGGTCGAACCGTCGTTTCCGGTTCTGGGTCGGCGGCGAACGGATCCGGCTCGGCGGAAGCGAACGTGATGGGCGCGGCCAATCCGAGCTCGATCCATTCGAAGAGGCCAAGGGCGAGGAGAAGTTCGCCATCCAGGCGCCAGGGAACGATGTCGTTGCCATCGCTGCGGCGAAACACCTCCGTTGCGCCGTTCACCGCCAGGCCGGCGCTGAACGAGAGATGCCGGATCAGCTCGGGCCGTTCGATCGTGAAGGTGGTTCCCGCCGTCGGCGTGGGAAGGAAGAGCTGCGTCTCCATCGCCTGTTGTTGGGCAAACGCCGGTGTGGAAACCGCCCAAAGGAGCGCCCCACACCAAAGCCATTGGGCCCGACGACGAAGTCCCATCGCCGGGAGGCTATCGCGGCGTCCTCCGGCTGCGTACCCCCTTTCGACGCTCCTTCCTTTGGAGGATAGGAAAAAGGCCGTGTGTCGCGCCGAAGCCTGTATACTGCGCGCCCATGCTCTACGTCGCTTGCTCTGGATTTCCCGTGCCCGTCAGCCGCTATTGGGGTCTGTTCCGGTCCGTGGAGATTTCGGACACGGAGCTTGGCATCCCGGGCGCCGGCACGGTGCGGCGCTGGCTTCGCGAGTCTCCCGAGGGCTTCGCCTTTACCGCATTGGCGCCCAAGGGCCTCGGCGAATCGGGCTTTCGCCGCACGAAGGAAAACAAAGCGCTCGTCGAGGCCTTTGCCGAATTTGGCGCCACGCTCGGAACGCAGGCTATTGTGTTTCAGGCGCCCGACGACTTTGCGCCGACCCGGGCCACGAAGACGGCGGTGAAGAGCTTCCTGGGCTGGCTTCCCGACGACCTCCCGCAGATTGTGTTCGACCTCCCGGCATGGAAGACGGCGGAAGTCGAGAAGGTGGTCGGAAACGCGGGCGCCGTCGCCGCATACGACCCGCTCCAGGACGACCCGCCCGAAGCAAACCACTTTGTCTACGCGCGCCTCCCCGGCCCCGCCGGCCATCGCTCGCGCTACGACGAGGATTCGGTCGACCGCCTCTACGCACACTGCGAAGCCATCGACGCCAAAACCGCCTTCTGCGTGTTCCGCAACATCGACATGCAGGCGAACGGCACGGCCCTTCGCGCGAAAATCGAAGGCTAGGGCGTGTCTTCAAACTCGCGCATGCGCCTTCACGCCCCGCTCATCGTCGATTTCGCCATCTCTTCGGCTTGAAATCCGCCGGGGATTCCTTTGCCTCACAGACGCAAACTCGCCGACGAGCGGACCACGAATCCACACGCGCGAGTTTGACGACACGCCCTAGGCGGCTACCAAACGTAGATGGTGTCTTCGGGCGCGGGCTCGGCGGGTGCGCGGTAGAGCAGCAAGGGCAGCACGTAGCCGGATAGAATGCCGACGGCGGCGCCGGCGAGCACATCGGAGATGTAGTGCTTTTCGCCTGCCATGCGAAGCGCGCCCGTGGCCGCTGCCATGCCCATCGCCGTGATGCACTCGAGGTGCCCGATCACGCTATGGCCACGCAGACGCTGATGGGCACAGACCAGCGAAGCACCGGTGAACGCCGTCGCCGTATGGCCGCTGATGAAGCTCTCGTTCCGCGAGCTCAGGTCGCAGCGCGCATCCGCCGAGTCGGCGTTGCAGTCGACGGCGTAGGGTCGAGCGCGACCGATCAGGCGCTTCGTGGACGCGATAAAGAGTCCCGAGACGGCGTAGGAAAGCGCGTCGAGGGTCAGGAGCCGGTAGGTGGTCCGGCCACGGGTGGCGCCCTCGGGGGCCGGCCAGAGCAGCGCATCCGCTACCGGCGCGGCGATGCTGGAGTACATGAGGATATCGCTCGCCCGCTGCGCGCGCCGTCGCCCGGCGCCCGAATGCAGAACGGCGGCCCGAAAGGAGGAGTCGATCGGACCGGCGCCGCGCCAGCGCGCTTCCCCTACCTCGCCGCTGAAACTGAACGCGAGCGTGGCCCCCAGGAGCGGTGCGACGGCGAGCCATGGCTGCCAACGAAGGGGTTCGTTCTCCACCCGAGCGAGAATCGATAGCTCAGGCGCGTGCGAAACCCGGAGCGGCGACGCGGGCGGTTCGGCGACCTGCACGGGCGCCAGTAGCTGGGCGTTCGCTTGATGTGGCAGCGCGAGAAGCGCCGCGAGAACCAATCCAACCCCAGAAAACAACCTCAATATCTGCACCTCACGGAAATGCCTAAGTGCTGCGACAAACTGTGACAACCGTCACAATTGTATCACAGTGTACGCATAGATGTTGCCGACCTCGCCTCTCGTTTCGTACGGCGCCGAGGCGGAAGCCTTTGGGGGAGCCGCAACACCCTCGCTCAACCACGCTGGGAAGTGGTGGCGCGTCTGCGGGCGCGACGCGACGTCGGAGGCCCACAAACCGCCCTGGGTCTACGCGTCTTGGAGCGCTTCGAGTGCAGCCGCGAAGTCGGCGGGCGGCGGCACCTCAACGGCCACGCGGGCGCCGCTAACCGGGTGGGCAAAGGCGAGCAGCGCCGCGTGAAGGGCTTGCCGCCCGATCGCAAGTTCCGCGCGGCGGAGGCCGGGATCCTTCGAGCGCCGTCCGTACACCGCGTCGGCGACGATCGGATGGCCCGCGTCGGCTAGATGCACGCGTATTTGGTGCGTCCGCCCCGTCTCAAGGGTGCAGTGCAGGTGAGAGGCTCCGCGAAAGCGGCGCACCCGCCGCACGTGCGTCACGGCCCGCTTACCGCGCTCGACGCGCGAGCTGAAACGCTTGCGGTGGCGAGGATGGCGACCGTGAAGCGTGTCGAAGCTTCGGGCTTCCCCCGGATCGCCCAGTGCGAGCGCGTCGTAGCGGCGCTCGATGTCGTGGGTCTGAAAAAGCGCGACGAGGCCCTCGCGGGCCGCCCGGGTCTTGGCGACGACGAGAACGCCGCTCGTGTCTTTGTCGAGGCGATGCACAATGCCCGGGCGCGTCGGGTCGCCGCCTTCGTCCTCGAAGCGAACGTGATGCAAAAGCGCGTTTACCAACGTCCCGCTCGGATGGCCCGGCGCCGGATGGACCACCATGCCGGCGGGCTTATGCACGAGCAGGAGGTGTTCGTCCTCAAAGCGCACGTCGAGGGGCAGCTCCTCCGGCTCCGCCGCCGACGGCGGCGGACGAAGGCCGCGTACCCAGAGGCGCTGATCGGCGCGCAGACGATGCTTGGCGGTTAGCGCGACGTCCTCGAGGCTGACGCCACCAGCGCGAATCCAGCGCTGAACCTCACTTCGCGAAAGGCCCTCGTGCTCGGCGAGCCATTTGTCGAGGCGAAGGCCGTCCGCCTCGGGGGGCACGGAAACCCAGCGCCCCGCCAAAAACGCCGGCTCGCTCACCACATGGGCGAAGCGACGTGCCCTTTGGAGCGCACGAGGATGTCGATGATGGCGCGGTCATAGAAGTTGCGCGCGTACAGCGCCGGCGCGACTCGGCTCTTGAAGAGCGCCCTGCCCTCTTCGATTTCGTCCGTCAGCACCTCGAAGAGGTTGTCGCCCTTGACCCCCTGAACGATCCGCTCCTCGTTGTAGAGGCTCAGATCGCTCGCAATGGCGCGGGCAAGGCGGCGGGCAGCTTCTTCGGTCTCGATGAGGGCCATGGCGCGAGTATCGCGGGGGGCGCCCCCAAAAGTCAAAAAGCTCTGCGTTACGAAATGCCGTGGCCGGCGCGAATGACGCGTCCGGTCTCCACATCGACGAGGGCCGAAGGCTCGCCCCCCGGGCCCGCGCCGGAAAGCACCACCCCGTCGCCCGCCGTAACGCGCCGCACAAGGTTGACGCTGAGCTCCGCCGACGACGCTACGGGAGGCTCGCCGTGCACGTTGGCGCT
Source organism: Myxococcota bacterium (assembly GCA_039201085.1). Taxonomy (GTDB): domain Bacteria; phylum Myxococcota_A; class Polyangia; order Polyangiales; family Houyiibacteriaceae; genus JBCCRV01. Next base: position 8,156 of record JBCCRV010000094.1, read on the forward strand.
CGTCGCCGTCACGCAACGGCCAAGGTGTTTGGCGAGAAGGCGTGCGTCGCACGGGCGGGGCACACGAACCCCGACCTTGCCGTGCACCATGAGTCGCTCGTCCAGGTCCCGCACCGGCGAGCCCACGAGCGTGACCGGTCCCGGCCAGTGCTTCGCCCATGCCTCCGCGGACGTGGAAGCCCTCAAGACCGTGAACGCCATCTCTGCATCGGCGGCGATCAACGCCACGGCCATCGACTTCGGCCTCGCCTTCACTTCCGCAAGCCGCCGGAGGGCATCGGCGTCGTCGAAGGCCACAAGCAGGCCCATGAGCGTGTCCGTTGCGGCGGCGACCACGCGCCCATGCTCGAGGGCATCGAGGGCCGGATCGAGATCCTTCATCGGGCCTGCCAAGCGATGTCGTTTCGCAACATCTTGCCCTCGAAGGCCACGCTCGACGCCCGGCCGTAGGCGACGTCCGTGGACGCCTTCACCGTATCGCCCGTACCGACAACGGCGAGCACGCGGCCGCCCGCCGTTTCCAGCTGGCCTCCACGGTAGGCGGTTCCGGCGTGAAAGAGCTGGGCCCCCTCACGCGGCTCCCCGAGCTCGATGGCCTTTCCCCGTTCGTAGGCGCGCGGATAACCGCCCGACGCCAACACAACGGCGGTGGCGGCGGGCGCGGACCAGGTCGGCTCAAAGGACTGGAGCGTTCCCTTGGCGGCGTTTTCGAGTACGGGCAAAAGCGCTCCGGCCCATCGGGCCATCAGCACCTGACACTCGGGATCGCCGAAGCGCACGTTGTACTCGAGCACCCGCAGGTCGTCGTCGAGCACCATCAAGCCCACAAAGAGCACGCCGCGAAACTCGATACCGCGCGCACCGAGGGCTTTTAGGATTGGGCGAACGCACTCGTTCACGATGCGCGCTTCAAGGTCCGGCCCAACAAACGGCACGGGCGAGTAGGCGCCCATGCCACCGGTATTCGGTCCTTCGTCGCCGTCGTAGGCGCGCTTATGATCCTGCGCCGTCGCGAGCGGGACGACGACATCGCCCGCGCAGATGGCGTGAAAGCTGACCTCGCGCCCTTCGAGCCGTTCCTCGACGAGCACGCGCGCGCCCGCGTCGCCGAAGGCGCGCCCTTCGAGCATTTGGTCGACGGCTTCCGCCGCTTCGTCCGCCGACGCGGCGACGACCACGCCCTTTCCGGCGGCGAGTCCGTCGGCCTTCACGACCATCGGCCGTCCGCAGGCGTGAATGTACGTACGCGCTTCGGCCGCATCGGTGAACGAGCGCGCGTCCGCCGTCGGAACGCCGGCCTCCTCCATGAGCGCCTTCGAAAAGACCTTCGAGGCTTCCAGCTGAGCGGCTTCTCGCTTCGGGCCGAAGGCTGCGATCCCGGCTGCTTCAAGCGCATCGACGAGGCCGAGCGCGAGGGGCGCTTCCGGTCCGACCACCACCAGGTCCGCCCGCAGCGTCTTAGCGAGGGCGACGGTGGCGCGCACATCGGTCACGTTCAAACGGTGGTTCGTACCGATCGACTCAGTGCCGCCGTTTCCAGGCGCGACGTGCACCTCGGCTTCCTGCGAAAGGCGCCACGCGAGCGCGTGCTCGCGTCCGCCACCGCCCACGACCAATACGCGTTTCATGTCCGTCATCAGTGCTTGAAGTGGCGTACGCCGGTGAAGAGCATGGCGATGCCGGCCTTGTTGGCAGCGGCGATGACTTCCTCGTCACGCTTGCTACCGCCCGGCTGAACGACGGCGCGAATGCCCGCGGATGCCGCGGCCTCGAGGCCATCCGCAAAGGGAAAGAACGCGTCCGAGGCCATCACGGCGCCGCGTGCGTCGTCGCCGGCGCGCTTCGCCGCGATTTCCACGGCGAGCACCCGCGACATTTGACCCGCGCCGACGCCGACCGTTCGCGCGTGCGAACCATCGGCCGTACCGAACACGATGGCGTTGGACTTCACGTGCTTGCAGACGCGCCAACTGAAGTCGAGGGCGCGCCGCTCGGCGTCGGAGGGCTCCCGCTCTGTCACACAAGTCGCGGCGGCGACTTCCTTGGCGCCCGTGCCGTCCCGCTGCTGCACGACCAGGCCACCGCTGACCCGCTTGTAGTGAAGCATGGGGGCATCGGGCGGCAGCATCTCGCCGGTGGCGAGCAAGCGGAGCGCACCCTTCTTGCGAAGGCGCGCCAGCGCGTCGTCTTCGAAGGTCGGCGCGATGATGCACTCAAGAAAGGTCTCGGCGAGGATTTCCGCCGTGGCCAAGTCGACGGCGCGGTTGAGCGCAACGATGCCGCCGAAGGCGCTCTGCGCGTCGGCTTCGCGGGCGAGTCGGTACGCTTCCGCCAGCGTACCGGCCGTCGCCACGCCGCAGGGATTGGTGTGCTTTACGACCACCGCCGCGGCTTGATCAAACTCGCGCAGCGCTTCGAGGGTGGCGTCCACGTCCACCAGGTTGTTGAAGCTGAGCTCCTTCTTGCCGGCTCCGACGCTCGCCGAGCGCGCCAGCGTCCCCGTTGCCGCGTCGCGCTCCACGTAGAAGGCGCCGGACTGGTGCGGGTTTTCGCCGTAGCGCACGTCGTACGCCTTTTCGAACTGGAGCGAGAGCACGCCCGGGTAGGCGGACGCCCCTTCATCGCGTGACGTGGTGAGGTAGGCGGCGATGGCTCCGTCGTACGCGGCTGTAAGCGCAAAGGCCTTTGCGGCGAGGTCGGCGCGCGTGGCCGGTGAAAGCGATCCACCGTCGAGCTCCTCGAGCACGCGGCCGTAGTCCGCCGGATCGACGACCACACCGACGCGCGCATGGTTCTTCGCGGCGCTTCGCACCATCGAGGGCCCGCCAATGTCGATGTTCTCGATCGTTTCGTCGTGGGGCGCACCGCGCGCCACCGTTTGCTCAAACGGGTAGAGGTTCACGACGACGAGGTCGATCGCTCCGCCTCCCAGCGAATCGAGTTCGGCGCGATCGCTTTCCGTATCGCGCATCAAAATGCCGCCGTGCACCCTCGGATGCAGCGTCTTCACGCGGCCGTCCATGACCTCCGGCGACTCCGTGTACTCGGAGACATCCACCACCGTCAGGCCGCCCTCGCGGAGCGCCCGGGCCGTACCGCCGGTGGAGAGCAGCTCGATGCCCCGCTTTGCGAGGCCGCGGGCAAAATCGACGAGGCCGGATTTATCAGAGACGGAGAGCAGCGCGCGTTTCATGGTCGGATCCCTATCAGAAGTCCGGCCGCGAAACGATGCCTTGCTCCGGGGGGGGATCTTCTCGGCGGGATTGGGGTCCGACGCCAAAGGCGGCGGCGTGGACCGCGAGCGCACGCCGCGTCCAGAGTACGGGGCCCCCAGCTCGCCCGCGCGAGGTCTGCCGGAGCACGCCGGTTTCCCGACTGGCAGGCGGACTATTCGTCAGCTTCGTCGGACTCGGCCTCCGGCATCTCCGCTTCCACCTCCGGTGACGCGGGCGCGTCCACGTCGACCTCGTCCGCACTCTCCTCCGCGGGCACCTGGTCGCCATCGGCGCCTTCGTCGTCGTACGCGCCTTCGTCGTCGTACGCGCCTTCGTCGTCGTACCCGCCTTCCTCCTCGTACCCGCCGTCGACATACTCCTCTTCCGCGTACACCTCGTCTTCTTCCTCGGGTGGCGGTTCCGGCGGCGCGAAGAGGTTTGAGGCGTCGAAGCTCGTACCAATGCTGAGCGCGAAGGACTGAACGCGCGCGGTGTTTCGGCCCCAAACGGCGCGCTCATAGCGAAAGGCCAGGTCCGTCTTTCCGAAGCGGAGCACGGCGGCGCCGCCAACGGTCACGAGATCCTGCTGAAGGCGTACTTCGCGAAGGGGCAGACGACGGTCCGCGATCAACCCGAGCGTGACATCGCTGGCGGGGGTTGTCGGCGGTTCGACCGCCACGCTCACGCCGTAGACGTCGCCGTCCTGCACGGTGAACTCCGCGTAGGCCGAAGCCACCAGCGTTAGAACGCCCGCGATCGACTGGCCAACGGTGAGCCGTCCACGAACCTGATCGCCAGCGCCGCCGAGGCGAAGCGCGTAGGCCGGCTCGAGGGTGAAGAACGTTCGCGTGCGGCTCGCGTAACCGAGCGGGACCGAGACGATCATGTCCACCTGACCGAGGCCCAAGAACACCGTCCCAGACGTGTTTTCCGGACGGATGACCGACCCGGCTTGGGCGAGCAGGTCCTCGCCGCTTCGGACGTTCGTGCTGAAGGTTCCCTCCGGCTGCTCGTAGCCGCCGGGGATCTTCACGTTCAGGCGCGCCGCGGCCGCGAAGCGGCTTCGCACCAGGTTGAAGGTGCCGCCGACGTACACGTCACCGAGGCCCGCCGCCTGCCCGGACACGTCGAAGGCCGCATCGTCGCCCGCCTCTTGCAGCAGCTGGACCGGATCGGCGCGGTACGACGCGAGGGCGGTGGTGATTCTCGCCCCGAGTTCAAAGCGGGAAGTGACGCCCCAGCGCAAATCAAGCGTGGCGTCGAAGCGTTCGTAGCGACCGTCGAGCGGGAAGCGGCGCACCGAAGAGCCTGTCGGGTCACCATCTTGACCGTGCCACTCGTGCGTCGCCGAGCTGTACGCAGACGTGAGTCGCACCCCGATGTTGTGTTGGGGCAGGGTCCATTGGGAAGACGCCGCGCTCGGTGCAAGCAGAAAGAGGACGCACGCAGCGCAAAGGGAAAGTCGCATCGGTTCGTTCGATTGGGTCAAAGGAAAGCGGCACGCTCACGCGTACGATTGGGACGGACGACTAGAAAACGTCGGGTGGCACGAAGTCGTCGTCCATGGTCGTCTCGCGACGCATGCGCTCGCGGCGAACGGTCATCCCGTTCGTGCGGCGCATGATGCTCGGTTCGCGCATCGTCGTGCTCGTCACGGACTCGGTCATCATCGGCGGATCCGTCATCGTCGACGGCTCCGTCATCGTCGGCTCGGTCATCGTCGCCGGCTCGGTCATCGTGGACGGCTCCGCACCGTTCGTGGCCGACGCTTCGTCGCCGGCGTTGGCGTCGGCACCATTCAGCGCGCCCTCGCCGGCGGCATTCTCCGCGCCTTCGGTGGATTCGTCGCCGTTCGCCGATTCCGGCGCGGCCGCTTCCGGCGGCGCTACCGTCTCCGCCGAACCACGGGCGGCGGGGCGACGGCGCCGGCGCCGCATCGGGGTCGCTTCCGCTTCGGCGGGGGCGGAGATCTTTGCGGGGAGTACCGGCGTCGGAAGGCGGGCCGGTTCACGTTCGCCTTCAGGCTCCGCCTCCTCGGGTACGGCGGACTCCGTGCCGATGCTCTCGGGAGGCGCAGCGGCGTCCCGCGGAGCGCCCGTCGGGCTGGAAATGAGGGCGATTCCAACGCCGCCGAGCGCTGCAGCGAGCAGCAGTGCGCCCGCGAGTACGGCCTTGGATTTCGACGACCCCGCTTCCGCCTCCGCCGGCACCGCCGGCGTCCCGCTCGCGCTGGGTATGCTCGAGCGCGCGCGAACGCCGGAAAAGGAAACGCTGATCGACGCATCCGATCCGAAGGTCGCCCGAATCCGCTCCTTTAGGTGGCGACGGCGGCGTTTAGCGCTCGCGCCAAAGGACATCATTAGATCGCGCAGCTGCTGTCGGCCGTTGGCGATGTCCGCCGCGTCTTCGAGGGCGCGACGAAACTGCGTCGCCGTTTGATGACGCTCCGCCGGATCACGGTTGAGCCCTTTTGCGATGGCGTCTGCGAGCTCGGGCGGGCAGGTGCGCGCAAGGTCGCGCAGGTCCGGAACCTCCTCATGCAGAATGGCGGCAACGAGCTGCGCCGGATGGGGCGCGTTGAAGAGCCGGCGCCCCGCGATGAACTCCCACGCGATGATTGCCACGGCCCAGAGGTCGAGGGCCTGCGTCGCTTCCTCGCCGGCGAGGTATTCGGGCGACGTGTAGCGAAGCGTGCCCTTCACGGTCTGCACCTCCGTGCGCTCGCCCTTGGCCCACTTCGCGACGCCGAAGTCGAGCAATTTCAGGTCCCCGGCGGGCGTCACGATCATGTTTCCGGGCTTCACGTCGCGGTGGACGATGTTCAGTGGTTCGCCCTGATCGTCGCGCGCCGTGTGCACGTATTCGAGGGCGGCCAAAAGCTGGCAGCATAGCGCCGCTACGGCGTCGTGGCCGTCGTCCATGTCAAAGAGCGGCTCGCGCAAGAGCGCGAGCGGTTCGCCGTCGACGTGCTCGAGCACAAGAACGGGCGCTGGCGCGCCGGGCTCTTCGAGCAGGGCTTGGGCCGCGACGACGTTCGGATGGGTCAGGCGAAGGCTGAGCTCTGCTTCCAGCTGAAAGTGCTGGAGCACGATCTCGTCGTGGGTGGTCAGCCGCTTGAGAACGACGGGGCGACTCGCCGGGCCGAGGCGCTCATCGATCGCCACGATCGCTTCGGCCATCGCCCCGGCCCCGATGCGATACAGGGGACGGTAGCCGCAGATGCTCTCCGGAAGAGGGTTTAGTTCCTCGGCGTGCCCGTCCGTCACGGCGTCGTTACGCGCTGGAAGTTGAAGGGGATCGCCGCAACATGTGCGCTCGAACACACATCTTCACACAAAAGCCAAAAACCCGAGTAATCGGCGGAATCCCCGGTGGACAAAGACTGCGCGCCACTCGCGTGCGTGCAGCCCGCATCCCTACATCGATCTCGCCGGACCATCGCTTCGTCCACGATAGCGTAAATCGTGCCGCGTGCTGGCACGACGGTTTGGCCCGTCTGCACCCGCGAGCCCGAAGACTGCTAGAGACCTGATCAGCATTGCCGCCCGGCGATTTTCGCCGACAGTGCGACGGATGGAGCGTCCGAATCCGCAGTGCCCCTATGAGCATAGGGGTCCAGGTTTGGATGGCTGCAAGCGCCGTGCTGTCGTCGCAAAGCGACGA
>JBCCRV010000095.1:0-14934 GCA_039201085.1 Myxococcota bacterium
CCGTAGTGGCCGTAGTCGGCGGGCCACCAGTCCTGCGAGGTGCTCAGCACTTCTTCGATGTCGCTACGCACCTCGTCGAGGTCGAGGGCGCTGAAGGCCGCGCCGTAGTCAAAGTCCGCATCGACGGGGTCGCCAGCTGGAGCGTTTGCTTGCAGTACGCGCAGGTCGAGCCGGTTTGGCCACCAGTCTTGGTTCGTGTAGGGGCGTTCGGCGCCGGCGCTACGCGTTTCGGCGTTTTGGTCGAGGGCCGTCTCCGGTGCGCCGCGGGTGCAGGCGGCGAGCATGACGGCGAACACGGCCGCACGGCGATCGATCGTTCGGGTTGGGTTCACGAGGTTCTCCTTGGTTTCGTTCAGACGGTTTCGTTTGGGCCCGGGTTCGCTGGGGGCGGGGTTTCGTTCGGCTAGAGCGAGAGGTTCGTTTGCGTGCCGACGGCGCGGGCGGCGGCGGCGCCGGTGACGCCGGCCAGCCAGTAGCCAAAGGCGCCGGAAAGCAGAAGCAGTGCCGCAGCGAAGATCCACGGCGCGCGTGGGTTCGAAGCGACGGTTGGTTCGTTGGTGTTCACGTTCGTCTCCTTTAGGCGGGCGGTGGACGCACCTCGGCCGTTCCGGCCCAAGGGCTGGTGCGGTACGGAGCAGCGCAGTCTGCTCGCGGGTGGTGCGGGGAGCGCGAAGAGCGCGGGCGCCCGCGGCGGCGGCGGGACGTAGGCCTCCCGCCGCCGATAGGCAGGGCGCTAGGCGACGTCGAAGCGGTCGGCGTTCATCACCTTTGTCCAGGCGGCGACGAAGTCGCGCACGAAGCGCTCCTTGCTGTCGTCTTGGGCGTAGAACTCAGCGTAGGCGCGAAGGATCGAATTCGAACCGAATACGAGGTCGACGCGCGTGGCCGTGAACTTCACGTCGCCGGATGCACGGTCGCGGATTTCGTAGCGGTCGCCTTCCGTGTGCGCCCAGGTGTAGGCCATGTCCGTGAGGTGCACGAAGAAGTCGTTGCTGAGCGTGCCGGCCCGCTCGGTCAGCACACCGTCCTTGCTGTCGCCGTGGTTGGCGCCAAGTACGCGAAGGCCGCCGACGAGCACGGCCATCTCCGGCGCCGTGAGTCCCAGAAGCTGCGCACGCTCAAGGAGCAGCTCTTCGGAGGGAACGGCGTACGATTCCTTTGTGTAGTTCCGGAAGCCGTCGTGAATCGGTTCGAGCACGGAGAACGAGTCGACGTCCGTCATCTCCTGCGTCGCGTCCCCGCGGCCCGGGGTGAAGGGCACCTCGAGGTCCACACCGCCGGCCTTGGCGGCCTGCTCGACGCCGAGGTTGCCGGCGAGCACGATCGCGTCCGCCAGGCTCGCGCCGGCGTCCTTGGCGAGGGGCTCGAGGACACCGAGCACGCGCTCGAGCCGCTCGGGCTCGTTACCGGCCCAGCTGCGCTGCGGCTCCAGCCGCAGGCGCGCGCCGTTGGCGCCACCGCGCATGTCCGAATGACGGTACGTGCGGGCGCTATCCCAAGCGGTGGCGACGAGGTCGCTTACCGAAAGGCCGCTCTCGGCGATCTTGGTCTTGAGGGCCGCCACGTCGTAGCCCGTGCCGCCGGCGGGGATAGGATCCTGCCAGATCAAATCTTCGCTCGGCACGTCGGGACCGATGTAACGAGCCTTCGGTCCCATGTCGCGGTGCGTGAGCTTGAACCACGCACGGGCGAACACGTCGGAGAAGTACGCCGGGTCCTGGTGAAAGCGGTCGGAGATCTTCCGGTACGCCGGATCCATCTTCATCGCCATGTCCGCGTCCGTCATGATCGGGCTGCGACGGACCGAAGGATCGTGCGCGTCGACCGTCATGTCTTCTTCGGCGCAGTCGATCGGCTGCCACTGGTTGGCACCGGCGGGGCTCTTCTTCAGTTCCCACTCGTACTTGAAGAGCAGGTCGAAGTAGCCGCTGTCCCACTTCGTCGGGTTCGTCGTCCAGGCGCCCTCGAGGCCGCTGGTCACCGCATGGGCGCCGCCACCGTTCGGGTTCTTCCAGCCGAAGCCCTGCTCGGCGATGTCGGCGCCTTCGGGCTCGGGACCGAGCTTGCTTGCGTCACCGTTGCCGTGGGCCTTGCCGACGGTGTGGCCGCCGGCGGTGAGTGCGACGGTCTCTTCGTCGTTCATCGCCATGCGCGCAAAGGTCTCGCGCACGTCGTGGGCGGTACGAAGGGGATCGGGCTTTCCGCCCACGCCTTCCGGGTTGACGTAGATCAACCCCATCACGACGGCGGCCAGCGGGTTCGCGAGGGTCGTGCGATCGTCGTCGCTCTCGTAGCGCATCGAAGTGAGCCATTCAGACTCTTCGCCCCAGTAGATGTCCTTTTCCGGATGCCAGATGTCTTCACGCCCGTAGCCGAATCCGAACATCTTCAAACCCATCGACTCGTAGGCGATGTTGCCCGCCAAAATGAAGAGGTCTGCCCAGCTGATCTGGTTGCCGTACTTTTTCTTGATGGGCCAAAGGAGCCGGCGGCCTTTATCGAGGTTGCCGTTGTCGGGCCAGGAGTTCAGCGGTGCAAAGCGTTGGTTACCGGTGCCTGCGCCGCCCCGTCCGTCCGCCGTGCGGTACGTGCCCGCGGCGTGCCAAGCGAGGCGGATCATCAAGCCGCCGTAGTGACCCCAGTCGGCGGGCCACCACGCTTGGCTGTCGGTCATCAGCGCGTGCATGTCCTTCTTCAGCGCGTCGAAGTCGAGCTTCTTGAGCTCGTCGCGGTAGCTGAACTCGGCGCCGAGCGGATCGGTCTTCCGGTCATGCTGATGCAAGATGTCGAGATTCAGCGTATTCGGCCAAAACTTCGGCTGGGCCTTTTGAATCGTGGTGTTCTGAGCATGGCCGAAAGGACATCCCCCACTGCGTTCGTCGTTGCTCATTTCAGTTTCCTATCTTTTGGTTGGCGCGGAGCGTCGCAGGCGTGTGAGCCGCGCGTACTGTCGTCACGTAGCTGTATGGGGCGAGTGGCCGCGTTATGTCTAATCGATTGTTCTTAAATAATCATAGCGGATGTCTATGAGAGGGTTTGCGCCTGAAATACCGGTGCTTTGTGGGCCTGGGTGCCCCGAAGGGTGATGGAGGATTCGCTCCGAGGGCCGGCGCTGCGGTCGCCAAGCGGCCGTCCGGAACGCCCCAATCCGCGAGGCGCGGGAAGTATGCGGGCCGATGGGGCGAGCGGAGCCGGGCTGACTGGGGCGCGCGAACTCGTTCGCGACGACGCGGCCTCCGTTCACGAGCCAGCTGCGCCGGCGCGCGTTCGAGTCAGCCTGGCAACGTATCGGGCGCTTCGACGGCGCCTGGCGACGTAGTTGCGGCCGCAAGCCACGGCGCAGGAAGGTCTTCGGTGGGCGCTTCGGTCCCCGGCATCGTTTCATCGACGTCGGGCGCCGTCGCGTCCGGTTCGGTCGTGGGATCGTCCGCCGCTGGACTCAGCATGAGCGCTCCGAGCGAGGTGCGAGCGGTGGACGGGTTGTGTCGCGGTCGTTCGCCCGCGGGGCTTGCGGGCGACGGCGCGTTTTCCGCGGCGCGCCGCTCTGCGGCACGGCGTGCGTCGTCACGGACGGCCTCGGGGCCAGCGTGAAGATGCAGCGCAAAGCGACGCAGCCGTCCGGCAAGTGGAGCGACGCGGTCGAAGGTGCGCTGCGCAAAGGGCCGGAGGCGCTTCGAAAGCGCGGCGATGACGGCATGCGCACGAGCGGCGAAGGCGCGCGCGCTTCCCATTGCGTTCTGGGTCTTTGAACAACCGGGCGATGGGCCGGTGCCGGTGCCTTGCAGGCGCCGAACGATCTCTTCGATGGCGCTGCGCTTCCGCCAGAGCGCAAAGGCAGCGAGCAGCGTTAGCGCGAGGCCTCCGATCGGAAACCCGCGCATGGAGGAGGTGAAGTCTGCTGCGGGCGCCGGCGCGACGCGCTCGTCGCTTTGCGCCGCCTGCTCCTCTGCGAGCTCCAGGCCGGCGGCTTCAAGCGAGCTACGCTGCATCTCCGCAAGCCGCGCCGCCACGTCGGCGGTCGGGGCGAGCCACTGGGCCCGTTGAAGGTGGGCTTCGTTTCCAGCGTCTTCGGCGGCCGAGGCATACACGCGGGCAAGCTCGGCGCGGCGCGGGTGCGCGGGCGCTTCGAGCAGCACGGCGTCGGCCAACGCGAGGGCCTCCGCATGGTTGCCGGCTTCCGTCGCTTCGAGGGCTTCTTCGAGCCGGCGCGTGACCGGGCCCAGTCGCCGCTCGTCGAGGCCGTCGAAGAGCTGCTGGGCTGTTTCGCGCCAGCCGACCTCGAGGTCCGCTTCGGCGCCGAGCTGGTTGCGCATCGCTTCGCGCAGCTGCCAAATCCCGTTCTGGCCGTAGCGCTCCATCGCGCTACGCGCCGCTTCGCGTACGCCGTCGTCTTCGTGGCCGACGTACGAGATGATCACCGGCATCGCGTCCATGATGCGCATGGCCGCGTACGCTTCGAAGAGCTCGGCCAGCTCGACGTCGCTCGCCCCTTGCACGGCGAGGCCCGGGTTGTTCAAACGGAGCCGGCCGACGGCAGCACGCGCCCATCGGCGGACGTCCGGTTCGCGGTGGCCGCGGAGCCAGATCAATCCGGGAAGAAGTCGACGGCCCATGCGGGCGAGCAAGCGCCGGCGCTCCCAGCGCCACATTGAGGGCGTGAGCGCGAGCACGTCACCCATCAGCTTTTGGGCTTCCACGGTGCGAATCGCTTCCAGCGAGCGAAGGATCAGCAACCGCTCGGCAGTGCGACCGACGGCGGGCGAAGGGCGTTCCAAGAGCACCGCGGGCACGCCCGGTGCGATGTCCACGTCGTCGTCGGCGCGCCGACTGCCCACGGCGTGGCGAAAGTAACGCAGGGCGTCGTAACCGTCTTCTTCGGGTACGACCTGGCGGCGTGTGCGCGCAAGGCGCGCGCCCATGGCTTCCATGGCCGTCGCGGGAAGGTGGCCGAGGTGCCGAACGGCCTCGCGCACCCGAACCTCGTCGCCACTGCGCAGGTCTTCGGCCCAGCCTTCCAGGCGGTGCACATCGATGTTCGCGCCTTCCGCGGGCTGGGCCGCCGCGACGGACGACAGGAGCGCAGCGATCAAGGCGCAACTCGCCTTAAGCGCTATCCCTTTGCGACGCGAAAGTCCGAAAACTCGCCCGTATAGCTTCGCCATTTCGTTTCCACCTTGTCGACGCGGGCGGTGGACGGGCCGGTCTGGGCCCAGGAGAGGAAGTCCTTTACGGCGTCCTCTTCGCCCTCCGCCACGATCTCCACCGAACCGTCGCCCCGGTTCTTTACCCAGCCGGTCAGCCCGTTCTGCCGCGCCTCGCGCTGCGCCGTGGCCCGGTAGTAGACGCCTTGCACGCGCCCGCGAACGATCAGCTGGATTCGCTTTTGCCCCATGGGATCAAGGTCTCCTCTGCCAGAGTGTGGCCAAAGGGGGCAACTTTAGTGCAGGTCTGTGCACGCGGCAGGCGCGTCCGCCACTGGACGGAGTGCCGGGCCTCGCTAGACTTCGCCAATGAGCGACGAACCGGCCAAAAAGCCCTACATCGGCGGCCAAGCGGTGATCGAAGGCGTGATGATGCGCTCGCCCGATGGCCTCTCAATTGCGGTGCGCCGTCCCGATGGCTCGCTCGCCGTGCACGAAGAGCCCTATTCGTCGCGTTTCTCCAAGCCGATTTGGAAAGCGCCCGGTTTTCGCGGCGTGGCCGCCTTGGTCGAGTCGCTCTCGATGGGCTTTCGTGCGCTGAACTTCAGCGCCGAGCAGCAAATGACGGACGAAGAGGTGGAGAAGGCGCGGAAGAGCGGAAGCGGAAAGGGAGCAATGCTGCTTTCCACGGTCTTCGCTCTCGGGCTCTTTGTGGCCCTGCCCCAGCTGCTCGCCGCCGGCAGCGGCAAGCTCTTCGGCATCGACTTTGGACTCGACGATGCGAACTACCACCTCGTGATCGGCGCGTTCAAGCTGCTCGTGGTCTTCGCGTATCTGGTTTCGATTTCGATGATCGAAGACGTACGCCGCACCTTTCAGTTTCACGGCGCCGAGCACAAAACGATTCATGCGTACGAAGCCGAGCTTCCGCTCACGGTGGAGAATGTGCGCGCCCAAACGACGCTGCATCCACGCTGCGGAACGACCTTTCTCATCGTAGTGGTCTTTGTTTCTGTCGTCGTTGGCGCGTTGGCGGCGCCCTTGCTGCTTCCCGATGTGGATGGGATCCTCGGCCAGGTGATGCTTCTGGCGCTGCGCATCGGTCTCTTGCCGGTCATTGCCGCCGTGAGCTTCGAGCTTCAGCGCTTCACGGCGCGCTACTGCACCCGCGGGCCCTTGCGCATCCTGCTTTGGCCGGGCTTTCTGTTTCAGAAGATCACGACGCGCGAGCCGACGGACGACCAGATCGAAGTGGCGATCACCGCTATGGAAGCGGCCGCATGGCGTCAGCGAGTCGGTGTCGAGGTGCCGACGGGCGAGCCGCTGGTGTTCGTCTCCTTCGACGGCTTTCGCTCGGCGCTTCCGAGCCTTCGTCCCGCCTCCTAGGAGTTTGATTCCGTAGCGCCACGTCGGCGCTCCACACGGACCAACACCAAGGTTCGCTACCGCTTGGGCGCGCCCTCTGGTAGGACCGGCACATGCTTCCGATTCACAAGCTCGATTCGCTCACGGCGCGCTACCGAGAGATCGAAGAGATGCTCTGCCAGCCCAACGTGGTGGGTGATGCGAAGCGCCTTCGAAAGCTCACGCAGGAACGAGCCGACCTTCACGAGCTTGTCGAAGTCTACGCTCGCTACGGCTCGCTGCAGGGCCAGCTTGAAGACGACCGGGAGGCGCTTAAGGATCCGGAGCTTAGGGAGCTCGCGGAAGCGGAGATTCCGGAGCTGGAACGGGAAATCGGCGAGCTCGAAGAGAAGCTGCAGTTCCTTCTGCTCCCGAAGGATCCGAACGACGAGCGCAACATCTTCTTGGAGATTCGCAGCGGCGCCGGCGGGGAGGAAGCAGCGCTCTTTGCCGCGGACCTCTTTCGCATGTACCAGCGCTTTGCGGACCGGCAGGGATGGAAGTTGGAAGTCACCTCGAAAAGCGAGGCAGCCGCCGGCGGATTCAAGGAGGTCATCGCCATCGTTACGGGCGACCAGGTTTATTCACGTCTTCGCTTTGAAGGTGGCGTGCACCGTGTACAGCGGGTGCCGGCGACCGAGTCGCAGGGACGCATTCATACGTCGACGGCGACCGTTGCGATCATGCCTGAGGCCGACGAGGTCGACGTGAAGATCGACGACAAGGACTTGAAGATCACAAAGACGGCCGCGGGCGGTCCGGGCGGTCAGGGCGTGAATACCACGATGAGCGCCATCAACCTGCTGCACATTCCCACGGGCATCATGGTGCGGTCCGAAGAACAGCGCTCGCAGCATCAAAACCTGGCCCGAGCCATGCAGATCTTACGCGCGAAGCTGTTGGAAACGGCGCAGCAGGAGCAGGCCGACGCGATCAGTGCGGAGCGCCGAAACATGGTCGGTACGGGCGACCGTTCGGAGAAGATTCGCACGTATAACTACCCACAGAACCGCGTCACGGACCACCGCATCCAGCTGACGCTCCATAACCTGGAGAAGGTCGTGGGTGGTGAAATCGACGAACTGGTCACCGCGCTACGGTCCCATCATCAGGCGGAGCTTCTCGCCTTACAGCAGAAGAGCTAAGGGAGCAGCATGCGCCGTCGGGTGGCGCCGGTGCTTGAATACGGCTTTCATCTGCTGGTTCCCGTCGCAACGGTGCGACGGCATTCGCGTCGCTTGAGCGTGTTCAACGTCGCTCGCCCTTGTCATGGGTCGGTCTACGAACCCGACGATCGCGGCACGTGGTGAGCGAAAAATGCGCGCATGCAGTGTCGAAGGGGCCCTTCGTGCGGACAGTCCGTGCCTTGCGTTCGCGCACGCGATCACTGCACGCATTTCCCGTGTGAGGTGGCGCGAGGCCTTGACCGTGGCAAAACTGGAGCCAGAACATGCAGCGAGCGCGGTCGACTCCGACACTGGTCGAAAGACACTGGTCGAATCACGCCACTGAGCGAACCATGACCGAAGCTACCCATCAAAACGTCCTTTCCTTTCCCTCGACGAAAGTCCGGCGCTACTCGCAGTGCGTACTCCCCACGGAGTTTGGCGAGTTTGACGTCGCCGTTTTTCGCGACGGTGATGTTGAACACCTGGCGATTAGCTCCGGTGACGTGCGGCGCGCGGAGGTGCTTACGCGAGTGCATTCGGAGTGTTTGACGGGCGAAGTGCTCCACTCGCTGAAGTGCGACTGCCGCGAACAGCTTCACCATTCGCTGAAGCGCATCGCTGCGGAGGGCGGCGTGGTTCTTTACCTGCGACAGGAAGGTCGCGGCATTGGGCTTGGCAATAAGATCGCCGCCTACGAGAAGCAGCAAGAGGGCTACGACACCGTCGACGCCAACCGCGTACTGGGCTTTGGCGATGACCTGCGCACCTTCGAAATGGTGCCGGCCATGCTTGAAGACCTCGGCGTTCAGTCCGTCGTCTTGATGACGAACAACCCACTCAAGGTGGAAGGCCTTCGCAGCTACGGCATCGACATCGTACGTCGCGAACCGCACCTGCTGGAGCCCCATGCACTCAACCGCGGCTACCTCGACGCCAAGCGAAAGCGCATGCGTCATCTCATCGACGCGTCGGACCTCGAGTAAAGCGCCAAGCGTTCTGAGGCCGCGTCGCGCGCCGCGACGGCCCAAACGTCCTAGCCCGGAAACGTCACCGTCCGACGCGCCCTCGCACATTTTCTGAACATCACAGCACTTCCGCTCATCGCAAACGTAGAGGGTGTGTTCGTCGGTCTTCGCGAAAGCACTGTGAACCTCAGGACTTGCGTGATCGCGCCGGCTGGTGACGTTTCCGGGCTTGCATCTTGACGTGACGGTGCTGCGCCGCGCGGTCCCTGTTGGCCCCGTCCGATCAGGACGGATCTTGATTCGCCGCGAGTGCTGCGAGCACTTCGCTGACGGTGGCCAACGTGAGCTCGCATCGCTTTTCGAGGTCGAGCGCCTCGAGGATCGCTTGCCGTTCTTCGGGCGCCGCGACGAAGCGGTCGGCGAGCGTATCGATCGTTTGGCCGGCGCTTTCGTCGTTGCCAATGCCGAGTTCAAACTCCGGGTGGCGTGCCCGAACCACGGCGGCAACACTCGTCGAGCACGCGAGAAGCGTTCGCATGTTGGCGGCGCTTACTTCTCCTCGCTCTTCCAGGGGCGTAGCCCGCGCGAGCCGGAAGCTGTGCTGGCCGGGCGGATGCTCATCAAGCTGCACCCGGCCCATGCCTTGAAGGATCAAGTCATGCGTGCCGTCGGGACGTTCCCGGTGCTCAACGATGCGACCGACGCCGGCGATCGCATGCATTCCCGGTCGCCCCTCGTAGTTCGCTTCGTAGCCCGGCTTGAGCAGACTGATCGCCATTGCTCGTGGCCCTTGCTCCATGCAGTAGCGGGCGAGGTCGCGGTAGCGCGTTTCAAAAAGGTGCAGCGGAAGGAGCGAGCCCGGAAAGAAAACCACCCTCGGCAACGGAAAGACGGGTAGGCGCTGAAGCTCGTCCTCCGGGAGAGGCATGGTGGCGCTCATCGCGTCCCCGCGATAAACGCCGCCCGCAGCGAGTCCGGCACCTCACCCGCTTCCGCCGTGACGATGGCGCGGGCCTGCGCCTGCCGATCGCCGCGCACGACCATGCATGCGTGGGCCAAGTCGAGGGTGCAGATCGCTGCTTGGGCCCCCAGTTCGTCGACAAGGGCATCGGCAATGTTCGACGCAACTTCTTCCTGAAGCGCTAGGCGCCGGCCAAAGCAGTCGACAAGTTGGCTGAGGGCGCCAAAGCCTACGCAATCGTCTCCCGGCAGGTACGCGACGTGGGCGACACCCCAGGCGGGCAAGAGGTGGTGCGGGCACACCACGACGGCCCGCAGGTCACGGACGACGACGGCGGCTTTGGTTTCGGCAGCGCAGCGCTCCGAGAGAATCTGCTCTGCGCTCATCGAATAGCCGACGATGAGGTCCTCCAGCCACGCTTCAGCCACGCGCTCAGGGGTCCCGTTGAGCTCGGCGTTGGTCTTCGAGTCCTGACCCAGCGCGCTCAAAAAGGCCGCCACCGCGTCCTCGACCGATCGGCGTCCCTCCACGACTCCTTGGATAGGAGGGAAACAAATTCCGTCAAGGGGAGCAACCGACGGGCCGAGCGTTCGACCAGCCGCGGCGGTCCTCGTCAGGGCCCGCCCGAAACCCGGCCCCAAGCCCCCAAAATAAAAGGAAATCGAGATGACGACCCTTCTTCCCGCCCAAGCCCGCGCCAACGTTCACATCGCTGCCGTTCAACCCCGTGCCACCGCCCCGGACGCTGGCGAGCGCTTTCGCGAAGCCCTCGGTCAGGGAGCAAGCGGGCTCATTCGCGGCGTGGAGGCGGCCGTGTCCGTCGTCCCCGGCGGCGGCGCCATCACCGCCGCCGTACGGGCCGCGAGCCATGGTGCAGGCGCTCCCGCGGGCGCATCGGGCGCCGCGGGAACGTCCGGTGGTTCCTTCCAGACGGCGCTTGGTGAGCAAAGCCTGCAGGCGATGGAACTGCTTGAAATGCAGCAGCAAATGAGCATGGAGCAACGCCAGTTTCAGACCGTTTCCAACGTGATGAAGGCTCGCCACGACACCGCCAAGGCCGTCATTCAGAACGTTCGCTAGTGTAGAGGCCCCGAATGGCGCATAGTTGAAAGCGCCGTTCGCGGGCCTTTTTGCGCGGTGTCGCGCGATTCTGGCCAAGGAAGGCTCCCCAATCATGACAGGACCCATCAAGCCTCCCGGTTCATCCGGTTTGCCCCCCGGAGCGTCCGCGCCCACGGCCGCTTCAAAGCCCGAGCGTGCCGAAGCGTTTCGCGAAGCGCTTGAAACGGCGCCGACGTCTGCGCCTTCGGCGGCGGGAGAATCCGCGCCTTCGCTCGGACCGGAGGCCGTCGAACGGCTGATCGCCGATGCGCTGGCGAGCCCGATGGCGGCTCATCTCACGGATGAGGGGCGGCAAGAGCTCGAAGCGCATCTGCGTTCCACACTCTCGGACGATCCGAATCTCGCCGCGCTCGTGTCCGCCGTCGAGGGCTGAACAAGCCCCGATATTCCTGCGTCGGGCGCGCCTTGCCAGCCCGGATGAACGCCGACTTTTGCAAAAGGTCCTCCTGGTCCATGTGACTAGAGACCTGACCAGCATTGCCGCGTCGTCGCTTTGCGACGACAGCACGGCGCTTGCAGCCATCCAAACCTGGACCCCTATGCTTATAGGGGCGCTGCGGATTCAGACGCTCCATCCGTCGCACCGTCGGCGAAAATCGCCGGGCAGCAATGCTGGTCAGGTCTCTAGACGTTGGCGGCTTTTCTGTGGAACGCTGCGCGCCATGCGCGTCTTCTTCGCTCTGGCCTGTTTCGCCGCGGCCCTTTCGGCTTCGGCTCCTGCAGTACAGGCGCAGCCCGTTCGAGAGCAGCGCATCTACATCGTTTCGAGCGCCCTTGAGCCGGATTTGGAGGCGGTGGCGGCTCGCGTCGGTAGCGCCGCCCGCGCGGCCCTTCGTCAGGTAGACGGGGCCGCCTGGCAGGACGCGGACCAGCGCTACCTGGGCTATGTGCCGGAAATGGTCGAGCGGCTGGCGTCCGCGCGCACGGCGCTCGCGGAGGGCACGGCGGCGTACCTGGAGCTTGACCTTGCCACCGCGATCGACCGGCTGAGCACGGCGATTGGCCTCTTCGACGAAGCGCAGGCCGCCCTTGAAGACGAGTCGGATCTTGGTCAGGCGCTTCTTTACCTCGGTGCGTCCCAGGAGTTCGACGGGCGTTCGCGCCAGGCCCGCACGACCTTCGAGCGCCTTCATCGGCAGATGCCGCACATCGTGCCGGACCCGGCAGAGTTCCCGCCCGCGGTCGTCGATGCGTACAATGCGGCGGCGCCGCGTCGAAGCCCGGGTGTGATGCACATTGAGTCGGACCCAACGGGCGCGATCGCCTACGTGGATTTTGTACCGCGTGGCCTGACGGGCCTGACGATTGAAGGTCTCGTGCGTGGTGAGCACACCGTGCGTCTGACGCGTCCTGGTGCGACCCCCTACGTGGAGCAGGTCACGGTCGGTCGCCGCCAACAGGAGGTGGCTGCGTTCCTTGTCGATGCGGAAGGCAACGAGGGGCTTGCGGAGGTGGTGCAGAGCATCGCTGGTCACGAGCTCCGGGTGGGCGACGGAGCGATCGCGGATCTGGCCGAGCGGCTCGAGCTCGAGAAGATCGGCGTGATTCGGGTTTCGTACGGCGACACGTCCGACGATGTGCGTCTCGAGCTCGTGATCTTCGATGTCGCGTCGCAGCGGCGCGTGCTTCGCGGCGAAGTCGTCGCCCCGCGCGCCCTCGGTGAACTCGAGCCGGTTGTGCAGCGAAGCGTTCGCGCGGCCGTCGAAACGGTGATCTCGGCCCGGCCCGACGGCGAGTCGATCGCCGCGGCGGACGATGAGAACATCATCGGCGTGGAGAGCGTGGGCGACGATACGGCGGAGCCCACCCGTGAGCCACTCTACAAGAAGTGGTGGCTTTGGACCGCGGTGGGCGTGGTGGCCGTGGCGGGGATCGTCACGGCTATCGCCGTAACGCGCGACGGTTCGAACTTGGGCCAGGCGCCGGATGGCGAAGTGGTTCTCGAGTTCTAGCAGGTTGGGGGCGCTCGGCTGGAGGCGCGCCGCGTTTGTGTTCGCATGGCTGCTGGCGTGCAGCGACCCCCCGGAGCTCCCGCACGTGCCGCTGGAGCCTGCGCAGGTGGAAACGCCTGTAGAGGCGGTCTACGCGCCGCAACCGCGCGAAGCCTCGACGCCGGAGCGCTGGCGGGTCATTCCAGCGTTTCGCGAAGATCCCGACTATGCGCAGGGTCCGGAGGTTGAGGCGCGGCGCGTCGTCTATCGGGTGACGCTCCGGGTGCCGCGAAATCTGGGCGCGGGCCACGCGTCGATTCCTCCGCTGAGTGCGGAACTGGTCTTCGACGTGAGTGCACTCCGACTTCGGGCGCGCTTCGTCGGACCTGGATGGCCCGTCGCCGATGGGTCCGAGGTCCGCATTCGGCGCGACGAGCCCGGCACCTACGTCTTTGACGGGGAGGGCGGTCGTCCCCTCGGCCCGGGTCAGCTGGCGCAGTGGTTCGAAGGCGGGAGCCTTCGACGGGACGCGAGTCTTCGCGTGTCCTCGCCTCGCGAGGGCGCGGACGTAGGTCCGGGCGATCTGCTTTGCCGCTTCATTGCCGAGTGGTCGCGCACCTCGCCGAGTGCGCTTGAACGACGGTGCGGCGAGGGGGGAACGCCGCCGTCCTTTCGCGTGGGCCTTTGGCGCGCGGTGCGAACGGCGGACGTGCCCATGACCCTGCCGCGCGCCGCGCTCCGGGCGGACCATTTCGGTCCACCGGCGCCGATGGCTTTTTCAGAAGCGCAGCTGTTTCTCACGGAGGCGCAGCTTATGCGTCTACGACGGCTTCGCGGCATTCGGCAGGAAGCGAGCGAGGGCGCGCCGGACTCCGGTTTCGTGGTCGAAAACCGAAGCCGCGCGCGAATGATCGTCACGATCGGCGGTACGCCGACGGCATGGATCAACGTGGGTGAAACGCTTGCGATCCCCGTTCCGAACGGCGCCTACCCGATCGGCGCGATGCGTCCTTTGGGGCTGCAGACGGCGCAGAAGCGGGCGCGCGTGGCCCCGGACCTCGTACGGCTGCCTCGCTGAACGGCTGGCCCTCGACCGCTACACCAGGATGCCTTCAAGCACGCCGCGGTGGCGCTCGCGCGAGCTTGGGCCGATGCCCCAATCGTCCTTGGGCAGCCCGGCGACGTGGCTGAGCGTGTTCCAGAGCTGCTGCACGCTGGCGGCCGAGTCGGGGTCGCTCGGGTCCATGAAGCGGTCCGTGTAGGCCCACCAGTCGGGGTGGTAGGCGTAGCGAATGAAGCGGCCGTCGGCCTTGATGCGTCCGCCCGCGCTACCGAAGACGCACACCGGGTGGCGGGCCGAAGGCGTGTTGTGATGAAAGGTGCCGTTGTCGTTCATGTAGACGATGACCGTGTCGTCCATGACTGTGCCGCCACGGCCGTTGGGCATGGCTTCGAGCCGGTCCATCAGGCGCGCGATCTGCGCCGAATGCCAGGTGTGGTAACGCTCCTGTTTGGCGCGTGAGTCGGGCACGGACTGGTGGCCGATATGGTGCAGCCAGTGGGCGTCACCGATGATATCTCCGATCTGCGTGGGGCTCATGTCGAAGTCGTTGTTGTTTCCGCCCCCGCCGAAGCAGAGCCAGGCCGTGCGGGTCAGTCCGCAACCGAGGGCCGTGGCGGCCATGTCGTAGAGCTGCTGCCACTGCGCGCGCGTATCGCCCCCGCTGGGAGCGCTTCCGGGATCGCAGCTGCCGTCGAAGGTCTCGCGCATCACCAGCTGCGTCTCGAGGTGGCGTACGCTATCGAGGTAGCCGTCGAGCACGTCGCGCTCGCTACCGCGCAGCTGCGACTGGGCCTCGCGAATCTGCGCCGCCGCGCCGTCGAAGAGCACCGGTTCGAAGGGCCGTTCGACGGGGGCACTGGAAGCTTCGAGGCCGGCGAAGAGCGAATCAAAGGCCGGACCGGGCTGCGTTAAGAAGGGCACGGCGCTTCCGCTTTGGTCGACCGAGTTGAGCGGAATGAGCGAGTTTCGATCCGCTTGGCGGGACGAGCCTAGGCCCACCCACGGACGCGGTGCAGCGAGTCCGCGCGCAAGGTACTGGTCGATCGTCTCCGTGTCGTCGCCGAGGCCGTTGAAGAGCTGGGGACCCTTGCTGTGGGAGTTACGAGCGTCGACGTTGATGTGCCGTTGCGTTAGGCCGTCGATGAACAGCATCTTTTCTTGGTGCCGTTCGAAGGGCG
>JBCCRV010000096.1:0-14925 GCA_039201085.1 Myxococcota bacterium
ACCGGATCAAGAACCTGGTCATCAGGATTTTTGCGACACGCCCTAGCCTTCCGCGGGCTCAACGACGGCCACCAAGACGCCGCCCTCGACGGCCTCGCCTTCGACCACATGCACCGCCGTCACGCGACCGGCCGCTTCTGCGACGATGGCCTGCTCCATCTTCATCGCTTCTAGCACCACCAAGGTGGCGCCCGCGGCCACCTCATCCCCCACGCTGACGCGCACCTGCACCACCGTGCCGGGCATGGGTGAAAGGGCGGCGCCCGGTTCTGCGGAACTCTGCTCGCGAAAGCGCGGCGTGAGTTCGAAACGGTGATCCTCCCCCAGGACGTGAACATGCACGTGCGTTGGCGTGCGCGCGAGCGCCGCCTCGTATCGATGGCCGTCTTCGTCCACGGCGATCGAAACGTCGCTCCAGCGAAGGGCACGAAGCTGGAACACGCTCGCGTCTGTGCTGTTCGCTTCTCCTTCGACATCGTTCGAAACGCATAGCGTCGCGGCCGTTCGTCCGGCTTCCATCACCACGCGAAGGCGCGCATCACCAAGCGTGAAGAACTCCGGCGGGAGGGCGCGGCGATGGTTCGAAAAGCCCAGCGGAAGACCGCGCGGCGCGGCCATCCGCTCTGCGTGAAGAAGCGCAAGCGCTGCCGCACGCGCCGTGTGTTTAAAGGTTCGTGGCGTAAGGTCCGCAACGAGCCCGGTATGAAGGGCGGCGGTGCGAAAGCCCTCGAGGTCGAGCAGGTCGACGAGCTGCGCGCGGTTCGTGTGCAACCCCAGCACTACGCCACGCTCGAGGCCGCCTCGAAGCTGGCGAAGGGCGTCGTGTCGGTCGGCGCCGTACGCGATGACCTTGGCGAGCATCGGGTCGTAGTGAACACCCACCACGTTTCCTTCTTCGACGCCCGAGTCGACCCGCAGGCCCTCGGAGAAGGCGAAGCGCTGTACCTCGCCCGTCTGCGGAAGGAACGCCGCGTCTTCGGCGTAGAGGCGCGCTTCGATCGCATGGCCCGAGGGCGGCGAAAAGGCCTCGGGGAGACTCTCGCCCGCGGCCACGCGCAGCTGCCATTCGACGAGGTCGACGCCGTAGATCGCTTCGGTGACGGGATGCTCCACCTGCAGCCGCGTGTTCACCTCAAGGAAGTAGAAGTGCTCACCCTCGACGATGAACTCGACCGTGCCAGCGCTCCGGTATTGAAGCGCTTCGCCCAGGCGCACGGCCGCGTCGTGGAGTCCCCGTCGCATGCCCTCCGAAAGGTTCGGCGCGGGCGCTTCTTCGATGATCTTCTGATGGCGGCGCTGGACCGAGCAATCCCGTTCGCCGAAGTGCACGACCCGTCCCGCGCCGTCACCGAGGATCTGCACCTCCACGTGCCGCGGCGCCTGCAGGTACTTCTCGAGAATCAACGCGTCGTCGCCGAAGGCCTTCATCGCTTCGCGCTTCGCGGCTTCGATGGCGTCGCGAAGTTTCGCCGGCGCGGCCGCGACGCGCATGCCCTTGCCGCCGCCGCCCGCGCTTGCCTTGATCAGCACGGGGTAGCCGATCGCGCCCGCCGCGGCCTCAAAGCCATCGTCCCGTCCGTCAAACCCCGGAACGACCGGAAGGCCTGCCCGTTCGGCCGTTTCCTTCGCCTCGCGTTTGAGGCCCATCGCGGCGATGGTGGCGGCCGTTGGCCCGACGAAGATCACGCCCCGCTCTTCGAGTCGTTTGGCGAAGGCGGCGTTCTCCGAAAGAAAGCCGTAGCCCGGATGAACGGCGTCAGCGCCCGTGCGTTCGATCGCGTCGAGGATGGCGTCTACGTTGAGGTAGCTCTGCGCCGCGGGCGCCGGTCCGAGCCGCACGGCTTCGTCTGCTTCGCGCACAAAGGGCGCATGCTCATCGGCGTCGCTGTACACGGCGACGGTGGAAAGCCCCATACGGTGGCAGGTGCGCAGAACGCGCCGGGCGATCTCGCCGCGGTTGGCGATAAGGACTTTTCGAAGCGGACGGGATTCGGCCATGGCGTTAGTGACGGTGCACGCCGAAGGCCATGCTGCCTTCCGTGGGGTGATGAAGCGCGGCGGAAAGGGCAAGAATAAGGGCCGCGCGCGTGTCGCGCGGATCGAGAATTCCGTCGTCCCAGAGGCGCGCCGTCGCGTAGAGGGCCGTTGATTGCTTGTCGATCGTTTGCTCCGTCATGGCCTTCATGACGGCGAGCTTTTGCTCGTCGACTTCCGTGCCTCTGCGTGCGGCGCTTTGGCGCTGAAGAATGTCGAGCACGCCGGCAAGTTGCTTGCCGCCCATCACCGCGATCCGGTGGTTCGGCCAGGAAAAGAGAAAGCGCGGTGCGTAGGCGCGACCCAGCATTGCGTAGTTGCCCGCGCCGAAGCTGCTGCCGATCATCAAGGTGATGGCGGGTACGGCGGAGTTGGATACGGCATTGATGAGCTTGGCGCCGTTTTTGATGATGCCGCGCTGCTCGTACTCCTTGCCGACCATGAAGCCCGTCGTGTTCTGCAGAAAGAGCAGGGGAATCGAGCGCTGGTTGCAAAGGGCGATGAACTGGGCGCCCTTGTTGGCGGATTCGCTGAACAGCGTGCCGTGGTTGGCGACAATGCCGATCGTTCGTCCGCCTAGCTGACTCCAGCCGCACACGAGCGTGCTGCCGTAGCGTGGTTTGAACTCGCTGAAGCGACTCCCGTCCACGACGCGCGCGATGACCTCACGTGGATCGAAAGGCGTCCGAAAATCTGCGGACGCGATGCCGAGCAACTCGTCTTCGTCGTAGCGCGGTGGTTCAACGTCGCCGAGATCCTGAAGGGCACGCGCGTAGCCGAGGTGCGCCATGATCTGCCGGCCCAGTCGAATCGCATCCCGTTCGTCCTCGGCGAGGTAGTCGCTGACGCCGCTGACGGACGAGTGCATTTCCGCGCCGCCAAGGGACTCGTGGTCTGACTCTTCGCCCGTCGCCATCTTCACGAGCGGCGGACCCGCGAGGTAGACCTGGGCCTGTTCCTTCACCAGCACGGCGTAGTCGCTCATTCCCGGAAGGTACGCCCCACCTGCCGTGCTGCTGCCGAAGACGAGGCAAATCGAAGGAATGCGCGCCGCGCTCCGGCGGGTGAGGCTACGAAAGCCGGCGCCGCCCGGAATGAAGATTCGATCCTGGTTGGGAAGGTCTGCGCCGGCGCTTTCGATCAAGCTGATGCTTGGAAGCCGGTTCTCCTCAGCGATCGTGGAGAAGCGGTCCGACTTCGCCAGCGATAGGGGCGTTACGGCGCCGCCTTTGACCGTGGCTTCGCTCGCCGTGATCACGGCCAGGGCGCCGCTCACGAGCCCGATGCCGCCTACGACACTGGTGCCGCTCGGTTCGCCCCTAACCCCATGGCCCGCCAGGGGCGCGATCTCCAAGAAGGGCGAGCCCCGATCGAGAAGAAGGGCAATGCGATCGCGCGGAAGCAGCTTTCCCTTTTTCATGTGGCGGGTGTTGTATTTCTCGCCGCCGCCCGCCGCGGCTTTGGCCAGGGCCTCATCGATCGCCTCGAGTCGCTCCAGCGCCACGCGGCGGTTCGTCTGGTAGGTCTCGCTGGCCAGGGCGATCGAAGACTTAAGCACAGGGAAGGACACCATCGCCGCGCCATGCTCCGCGCCTTTGGGTGCGAAGGTCAACCGCGCCGAGCGTCGGGCCGCCTTTCAGAAGGTGCCTTGGGCCTGAACTCCCGTCGCGCCGCCACCCGGTCCGAGCTGTAGGGTGGGCGCAACGCGCCATTGGGCGGCGAGTCCGTCGTAGAGGCGTTCGGGATGGGTGTCACCGAAGAAGTGCACTGCCCCCACCGCGACGGTGAGCACACCGAGGGAGAGGAGCACGTAGCCGGCGGCATTGGCGTCTCGCTCGTCGATGAGCGCCGCGACGCCCATGAGGGTGAGGGACGCGCCGTGAAGGGACGTGAGCACACCTCCCCAAAGCCGTGTTTGGCGCGCGTGGTAGCCACGGGCGCGCAGAAAGGGGCGCCCCGCCGCGTTCAGCGCCGACTCATCGCGCAGCAGATCACGCGCGTGCAGCGCGTTGGCGCGCCGTTCGACGATGCGCATGATGCCGTGCACGATCAAACCGCTTCCCGTTGCGAGGGCGGCGATGCTCGCGGTCTGCTGCAGCGGATCGGCCGACTCAAGGGCGAGCAGCGAGGGGTCGGCGAGGGCGATCGAGCCCATAACGAGCCCGGGCAACACGCCTGCGGTTGCGAGGCTGAACGAAAAGAACTGACCGCGGGCGTCGGTGCGCTCCATGTCCTCAATGGCGGCGCGCAGCGCGTCGTTGCTGCGTTGGGCAGCGCCGCGCGAAGCGACAACGGTCGCCGCGATCACGACCAAGCTGGATATGAGGTTGATATTGACTTTCAGTTGCATTATGTCGCCAGCATGAATATCGCGCTCGTCTACGGCAGCACAACCGGCAAGGCAGAAGACGCTGCCGACGCGATCGAGGAGCATCTCGGCGACCACATCACGCAGCGCTTTGACATCGAGGAGATAAGCGTTGAGGCCCTCAAAGCCTTCGATGTGATCCTGGTTGGGTGCTCCACGTGGGACATCGGTGAACTGCAAAACGACTGGTACCACGCCGTCGAGAAAGCCGACGGTCAACCCGTTCGCTTTGAGGGCACCCGCGTCGCGTTTTTTGGCGACGGAGACCAGAGTGGCTATCCCCTCAACTTTCAGGATGCACTCGGCATCCTTCGCGACTTCTTTGTCCAGCGAGGTGCCGTTGCGGACCTCGGGCACACGTCGACGGAGGGATACGACTTCGAGGCTTCGAAGGGCGTGATCGATGATAAGTTTGTCGGGCTCGCGCTGGACGATCTCAACCAAGGCGAGTTGAACGACGAACGCATCGAAGAATGGTGTGCCCAGTTGAAGAGCGAGCTCCAGCTCGGCTGAGCACGGCCGTTTTCGCGGCGTGCACGAACTCTCGTGGTCGACGGCGATGGCTTCGTGCTAAGGCGGCGCCATGACGCAGGCGCACGAGAAGCTCGAAGCCCTTGAAGATGAACTCGCCGCCCGCGGCGCCGATGGCGTCCGTCTCTCGCTCGTACGGCGCGCGCGAAACTTCAAGCGCTCATGGGTCGAGATGGCTGAGGCCCTCTCGATGGTGCGCCGGAAGAACCTTTATCTCGAGTGGGGCTATCAGGATTTTCATTCGTACTGCCAGCGTGAGCTCCTGTTGACTCGCGCCACCGTCGACAAGCTCACGGGTACGTTCGCCGTGATGCAGGAGCATGCACCGCAGGTCCTTCAGCGCGACGGCATCGCCCAGCCCATTCCGTCGATGGCGAGCGTCGATTACTTTGCCAAGGCGCTACGCGGCGCGCCGGAGAACGACGACGAGTTCGCCCTTCCGGATGAGCAGTGGGATGAGCTGCGGCACGCCGTATTCGACGATAACCAACCGGTGGCCGTGCTTAAAAAGAACTACGACTCGGTCTTCTTTGCCAAGCCCGAAGGAGCCGAGGTCGTTGAAACGCTGGAGAAGACCCGTGCGGCGGCCCGCAGGCTCGAAGGCCTGCTCGCCCGCGCAACGCCCCTCAGCGAGGAGACGGTGCGCGAGGCCATGGCGTCGATCGCGGCCCTTCGCGAAGCGATCGATGCGGCGATTCCGGAAGCTAAAGCCAACGTAAAGCGAGCTTCGTGAAGTACGCTCTCTGTCTGCTCGTCACGCTTGCTGCGTGCGGCGACGACGACGCGACCGTCGATGCTTCTCAGGATGCCGCGGTGGAAGCGGCCGCGGATGCCGCTGGCGAAGACCTTGCGCTCAACGACGTCGCCCTCGACGTGCGCCCGGACTCGGATGTGCTGCCAGACGTCGGAGTCGACAGCGACGTTCCGTTCGATGGCGACGTTCCGCCCGACGGCGACGTGAGGGTCGATGCGGCGATCGATGCATCGCCCGATGCGAGCCTGGGCGACAGCTGCTCGAGCGCATGCGCCGCCACCCTCGTTCGCGCGAGTGGTGCGGCGATGGAGACGTTCGACCTTGCCTTCTTCGGCTTCAACGGCGACGGAACTCTCTACATTGAAGTCTACGGCGACGCCGAGCCCGAGTGCCCCGACGAAGACTCGCCTTCGCCAGGCCGCACGATGGTGCTCGGCAGCGTGCCCGTCTTCACGTCGACGGAACCACTTCGGGCGATGGCGGTGCTTTTCGACTTCGAAGGAACGCTCACAAGCGAGCCGCTGCTTCGCTCGCCCGACGCCACCATCGAGCCCGTTGCGCTTCTCGCCGAAGCGGGCGCCGAGGGCTTTTTGCGCTTTGAGCTGAACATCCCCTTTGCGGGCGTCTCGGTGGCGGGCTCGGTCTACGCCCGCCACTGCGCCAGCCTCGACGGTTGAGTTTGCCGACCGAGCTCGATAGGCGTGGAGAACGAGCTCGCTGGCGTGCTGGAACGGTGAGCTCGCCGCGCCATGGCTCTTTCGCTCGGTAGGCACGCGGGGAGAGTGGACGGGGCCGCGATCTTGAGGTCGCGGTACTTCGATGCGAGGGAGCGATGGCCGCTTCGAACCGGGTGCCCGCGCCCGCGGGAGCCGCAGGTATTTGGCTCCCGCAGGAACCGTCGATCGGCCATGGTCGGTGTCCGTTGCACTTTGCCTCGATGGTGACGCTGCGCCGGGTTCAACGCGACGAAGGGGCGCGCGCCGGTTTTGCCCCGCGCGATTTGTGGCTATAGAAAGGGCATGCTTCGCCTCTACGACACGCTGAGCCGCGAAAAGAAGCCCTTTGAGCCCGAAGACCCAAAGGAAGCCCGGGTCTACGTGTGCGGACCGACCGTCTACGACTACTCGCATCTCGGTCACGCGCGCTGTTACGTCGTTTACGACGTGCTCATTCGGCACCTTCGCGCGATCGGCCAGACGGTGAAGTACGTCCGCAACATCACGGACATCGACGACAAGATTCTTAAGCGCAGCGCCGAGTCGGGCGAATCGCCCAGCTCGCTCACGGAGCGCTTCACCGCCGCCTTTCACGAGGACATGGCGGCTTTGGGCAACCTGCCGCCGGACATCGAGCCCAAAGTCTCCGACCACATCCCGGAGATCATTTCGATGGTGCAGACGCTCATCGACCGTGGCCACGCCTACGAGTCGAATGGTGACGTGTACTTCTCCGTGCCGAGCTTTGAACAGTACGGCCGCCTTTCGGGGCGGGACCTGAGCCAGAACGCCGAGGGCGCGAGCGAACGCTTGGACGCGGACCAGTCCGCGCGCAAGAAGCACGCGGCGGACTTCGCCCTCTGGAAAGCCGCGTCCGATCCGAACGACCCGTCGAACATCGCCAGCCCCTGG
The DNA here is from genome assembly GCA_039201085.1 of Myxococcota bacterium. Taxonomy (GTDB): domain Bacteria; phylum Myxococcota_A; class Polyangia; order Polyangiales; family Houyiibacteriaceae; genus JBCCRV01. The sequence goes on from JBCCRV010000096.1 coordinate 7,316, forward strand.
GGCCCCGGCCGTCCCGGCTGGCACATCGAGTGCTCCGCGATGAGCACGAAACACCTGGGTAAAACGCTCGATCTGCACGGCGGCGGTCTCGACCTGGTGTTCCCGCATCACGAGAACGAAATCGCCCAATCCGAATGCGCGACGGGCGCCACCTACTGCCGTCACTGGGCCCACAACGGCTTCGTGGAAGTCGACAAGCAGAAGATGGGCAAGAGCCTCGGCAACTTCTTCACGGCGCGCGATCTCTTCGAGCGCCTCGAAGCCGAAGCGGTGCGCCTCTTTGCGCTCACGGTGCACTACCGTTCGCCGCTCAACCTGGACTGGACCCTCGACGATGCGGGCAATGTAACGGGCTTTCCGCAGATCGAAGACGCCGAGAGCCGCCTCGAGTACCTCTACAAAACGAAGCATCGGCTCTCCGACCTGCCCGAATCGCGCATTAAGGACGCGGCGGCGCCGCCGTCCGACGCGCTCCTCCAGGCGCCCGAGCGGATTCGCGACTCGCTCAACGACGACCTCAACACGCCCAAGGTGCTGGCTGTCATGGCCGAGTTCCTCGCGGCGGTGAACGAGCTCTGCGACAGCGCCCTCAAGAAGAAGGGCAAGGCCCATCCCGATGCCGTTGCCGCGGCAACGAAGGGCTTCGAAGCGTTGGAAGCGCACATCGGCATCGGCGGCCAGGACGCCGGCGCCGTGCTCACCCGCATTCGGGACCGACGCGCCGCCGAGCGTGGTCTCGAGGGAAGCAAAATCGAAGCGCAGATCGCCGCCCGCAAGGAAGCCCGCGCCAACAAGGACTGGGCCGAAGGCGACCGCATCCGCGACGTGCTCCTCGAACAGGGCGTCACGCTGCACGACGGCACCGAAGGAACGACCTGGACGATCGCCTAGGCCGAACTCCGCGATCTCCCGCAAGCGAGTGAGCCTGGCGCCGGGCCGCATTGAATTGGCGCCTCGATGCCAGGTTTCCGGCGGCGGGGGCGCCAGAATGTGCAAGCATCGGCGCGTGGCGCCGACTCCCATTGCGCAAGGCGAGCTTTCGCAAACGCCGCTTGCGCACGTCATCATGTCCGTTCACGGGCGCCAGATGACCGGCACGCTCGCCGTGTGGCCCGAGGAAGGACGCGGTCAGGATCGCGTGCTCTTCAAGGAAGGGATGATTCATGGCGCGCGCCTTCGGGAGGCCGGCAACAACCTCGAGCGCGGACTCCTGCCGCTTTTTCAGCGGACGTCCGCGCCGTACGCCTTCTACGAAGACGATCTCGTTGGCGCCGAAGGCCTGCGGGGACACATCGACCCCTACGCGCTGGTAGCGGCGTCGCTTCGTGGCGGCATGCGCAGTGAGGTTGTCGACGCCGTGCTCGCTGCCCACGGACCCAAGCCCCTTCGCGTGGTGCAGGGCGTCGACCTTTCACGCTTCAGCTTCATCGAAAAGGAGCGCGTGTTTCTAGAGACGCTGCGCGCCGCGCCGCAAAACGTGGCCGACGCCCTGCGCGCTGCGGCGCACCGGAAGAGCGCGCTTCGCGTCCTGTATATGCTGAGCATCGCTCAGGCCCTGGAGCCCTTCGAGGGCGAGCCTTTGCGTCGCCCGAGCACGGACCCCGGTCAAACCACCGCACCCCGTTCCGGCTCCTTTGCCCTTGGAAGCCATCCGCCTTCATCGCCCCTGCCTGCGGCGCGTCCGTCCAGCCGACCTTCGGGCCGTGCGCGGCGCATCTCGTCCGGTTCGATGCGCTCGCCCGCCGGGACCTCGCTGCCGCCGAGTCTTTCCGAGCCGCCCGGAAGCGGACCGGAAAAGCCTGACGGGCTCTCAGAAGCCCACTCGCTTCGATGGAACGAAGTCGTGGGCTACGCCAACCGCATCGATCGCCTCAACTACTTCGAGATGCTCGAGGTGTCGATGAGCGCGAATGCCGACGATGTTCGTAGCGCCTACTTTACGAAGGTGAAGAAGTGGCACCCGGACCGATTGCCCGCTGAGCTCGGCGCCCTTCGCGAAACGGCGGATGTGATCTTCGGCTATCTGACGGAAGCGGAGCAGACCCTTTCGGACGAAACGCTGCGTGCCGACTACTTGAAGACCGTCAAATCCGGCGGCGGAACGCCGAAGGCCAATCGAAAGCTGAATGCCGTACTCCTAGCGGCCCTCGAGTTTCAGAAGGTCGAGGTGCTGCTTCGGCGCAAGAACTACGACGATGCGGAGAAGCTGGTGGTCAGCTTGATCGAGTCCGTCCCAGACGAAGCGGACTTTCACGCGGCACTCGGCGCCATCGTCTTTCGACGCGACGGCCTTGAGGCCGCCGACCAGGCCCTCAAGCACCTGCGCAAGGCGCTTAAGCTCAACCGCGATCACGAACGGGCGCTCATGACCAAGGGCCGGGTGTACGTTCGCCAAGGACGGCAAAAGGAAGCCTATCCGCTGTTTGAGAAGGTGCTCCAGCGCAACCCTAAGAATGTGGAAGCGCAGCGTCAGCTGCGCCTGGCCAACATGCGCAGCAGCGACGCGCCGAAGGCGAAATCAGGGGGCTTTCTCTCGGGATTCTTCGGATCGAAGAAGAAGAAATAGCGCATGGCCCCGAAGGTGGTGATCGCCCTGATGTGGGCGGGCGCCTTTGCTTCGGCAACGGCGATTTGGCTGACGCGTTCACGGGGCGAAGAACGCGAGCCCGCCGTCGCGGCGCCTGGCGAAACGGTTCATCTGCAGGACGTGCCCAGCGTCGCTCCACCGCGAAACCTGAGCGATTCGGTGGCCTACCGAATGGGCGCTCGCCACGCCGGCACGACCGGCCTGACGGGACCCGCAGAGGGCCGAATCGCGTGGACCTTCGAAACGGGCGGTCGAATCACGGCGCAGGTCGTCGCGAGCAGGGCGGGCGAAATCTACGTCGGCTCGCACGACCACTTCTTCTATGCGCTCGACCGCGCTGGACGCGAGCGCTGGAAGCGCGATCTGGGCGGGCGCATCTATTCGACCGCCGCCGTCGATCGGAATGGCCACGTCTACATCGGCAGCGACGCCGGTTCGGTCTGGAGTTTCGACCGGCGCGGTGAGCAGCGCTGGCGTCTCGACGTCGATTCGGACGCAGACACCGCCATCGTTCTGAGCGGCGAGCGCATCGTGTTTGCCGCGGGCCGCGCCGTCTGGGCCGTCGCCCTCGACGGCGAAGTCGCGTGGCGACGTGAACTCAGCGGCAAGGTGTTCACGGCGCCCCTCGTCGACGGAGCCGGCCATGTGTTTGTGGGCTGCCAGGACGACAACTTCTACCGGCTCGACGACGAGGGCAGTGTCGTCTGGACCTACCGGACGGCGGGTGACAACGATGGCTCGCCCGCGATGGACGAGGATGGGAACCTCTACTTCGGCTCGGACGACAACCACGTGTACTCGCTTTCGTCGGACGGAGCGCTGCGCTGGAGCACGGACCTCGACGGCATGGTGCGCGCGCCCGTGGCGGTGCACGGCGGACGCGTGCTCGCGGGCGTGTTTGGACCACGGCCCCGCATCGTCAGCCTCGACGGGGCCGACGGCACGCTGCAGTGGTACTTCCCCGTCACCGTGGCGGACACGACGGAAATCGGTGTGGCCTCGGGCCCGGTCATCGACGGTGGCGGCGCGATCTACTTCGGCGCCCACGACGACTACATCTACTCGATCGCGTCGGACGGTGCCCTGCGCTGGGTCGTTCCAACGGACGGCGACGTGGACGCGAGCCCGGCGATTCTTCCCGGCGCCTTGCTCGTCGTCGGGTCGGACGATGGCAAGGTCTACGCCGTCCGTGGCGGCCGTTAGCGGCGACTGGCGTTTCGCCGGACCTTCGTGCGGAAAACCCCGACGTTTCAGCGCGGCATGGCCTTCGCATTACGATCCGGCCATATGGCACTGCGCACTTTCACGGGCGGCGGCCCCCGCGAACGGCTCGCCCGTCACGGCGCCGAGTCACTCGGCAACGCGGAGCTTCTTGCCGTGCTCCTCGGAAGCGGTCATCGGGGCCAGACGGCCCTTGAGGTGGCCGGCCGAACACTTCGGGCCGCCGGCGATCTTCGAAGCGTGGCGACGGCGACCGTCGCCGAACTCTGCCTTGCACGCGGGCTCGGACCCGCCAAGGCCGCGCGCATTGCCGCAGCGGCGGAGTTTGGACGGCGCGTCGCGAGCGTTCACCCCTTTCGCGGCCCGAGCATCGAGCGGAGCGCCGACGTGGTTCGGCTTGTCGGGCCTAAAATGCGGGCGTCGGACGTGGAGCTCTTCCTCGGCCTACCGCTCGACGCGCGCAACCGGCCCCTTGGCGAGCTACTGATCGCCAAAGGCGGGCTCACGCATTGCACCGTCTCGCCGGCGGACGCCTTTCGTCCGCTCCTCCGCTGCGGCGCCGCCAGTGTGATCTTCGTGCACAACCACCCCAGTGGGCGGGCCGAGCCGAGCGCGGAGGACATCGAGCTGACCCGCCGCCTGTGCGCCGCCGGCGAGCTCCTCGGGCTTCCGGTACTGGACCACGTTGTCGTGGGATGGGAAAACCACGCCAGTCTGGCCGATCTCAAGCTCATGCCCGTGCCCCAACTGATGGTGCCTTGACGTAGCGTTGGACCCGTGCTTACTTCTCCGGCCCCATTGATTTGAGGATTTTGTCGTGAAGCGCACCTACCAGCCCAGCCGAACGCGCCGTCTCCGTACCCACGGTTTTCGCGCCCGCATGAAGACCAAGGGCGGCCGTAAAGTCATCAACGCCCGTCGCGCGAAGGGCCGCAAGCGCCTCGCCGTCAGCACCTACAAGAAGTAGGGCTTTTCGGCTCAGCGCCCTGCGCTGAACGAGACGGAGCGTGGCTGACCGCGCCGAACAGACCGATCCATCCGTTCGTCCACGGGGCGAGCGTGCGACGCTGCCCCGCGAAGCTCGGGTGCGGCGTCGAAGCGTTTTTCGTCGCGTGCAGTCGACCGGGGAGCGCACCCATACGAAGCATTTTCTCGTCGTTCAGGCGCCCGGCGAAGCCCCCCACCCGCGCCTGGGCGTCACCGTCACGAAGAAGGTGGGCAACGCCGTGGCGCGAAACCGCATTAAGCGCCTCCTTCGCGAGTTTTTTCGCCGGCATCGGGATTGGTTCGCCGGCGGCGTCGACGTGGTGTTCATCGCAAAACGCGGCGCCCACATCCTCTCGCAGGCTCAGCTGCTCGAGGAAATGACGCGCGCCCGCCGTGCCCTTCGGCGGGCCGGGCTTCGCAGTGCAAAGACCAAAGAAATACAGTAAATCCCGGCCCGATCTGCTTGCGCCGAGCGGCGTAGGTTGCATGGTGCTTGCCCGCACATGTCTTCGTCTCGCCAACTGCTGCTGATCGCAGTGCTCGCGGCCGCCGTTGCGGTGACCTTCATGTCGCCTCCCGAGGAGGAGGGGGCGGCGGAGCCCGCGGAGGCACCGACCAGCGAAGCGGAGACTGCGCGCACGCTCACGGACGACGAGCGCGCGGCACGCCAAGCGCAAGAAGAGCGCTTCACCCTCGAGACGGACGAGTTTGTCGCGGAGTTTTCGAACCTCAACACGGGCCTCGTCTCCCTGCGGCTCAAAGGGGACAAGTTTCGCGATCCGAACGGCGAGCCTCACCAGCTCGTCACCACCGATCAGGAAGCCTACTACGCGCAGCAGATCGACCTCGAGGGCCTGCCCATCGACGACGATGCCGTATGGGAAGGCCGCCAAGTCGACGAACGCACCCTGCGTTTCGAATGGCGCGGCTCGGGCTTTACCGTCGTTCGCCAAATTCAGGCGGGCGCGGGTCCCTATCAGCTCTGGTCGACGACCCGTGTGGTGAACCGAAGCGGCGCCGAGTCGACGCACCGTCTCAGTCATCGCACGTACCACTACGTCTCCGCCGAGAGCGAAGGCGGCGGCATGGCCTTTCGCCCCTCCACAACCGCGTCCTTCGGCATCTGCGATCATGGCGAAGACGAAGTCGAACGCGCCACGACGACCGATCTCGTGGAAGAGGGCGGCGAGTACACGGACAACGTGCTCTTCGCCGGCATTGCCGACTCGTACTTCGCCAACGCGATCGCCGTCACCGGTGGCCAGGCCGAGCGCTGCGTCATGCGCGCTGAGCGCCGCGGCGGCACGATCGACGACTACCAGGGCAGCCTCCTCGACGTGTCGCTGCGTTTTCCTGAGACCACCCTGCCAGACGGTGATGAATCGATCACGCGGGTCCTCGGCTACGTCGGCCCGACGGACCGCAGCGCCCTTCGCGCGGCGGGCCATAGCCTGACGCAGCTCGTCGACCTCGGTTGGTTTTCCTTTATCGCCAACGGCTTCAGCGACCTGCTCAGTTTCATTCAGGGCTACGTCGGCAACTGGGGCCTCGCCATCATTCTGCTGACGCTGATGGTCAAGCTTCTCTTCTTCCCGATCACCTTCAAGAGCATGAAGTCGATGGCCCGCATGCGGCACCTCAAGCCGCAGATGGACGCGATCAACGAGAAGTACGCCGACGACAAGGAAGCGAAGGGCGCCGCAGTGATGGCGCTCTACAAGAAGGAGGGCGTCAATCCAGTGTCTGGCTGTTTGCCCATGCTGATGCAGACGCCCGTGTGGATCGCGCTCTACCGTTCGCTGTCGACGAACATCGAACTCTACAACTCGCCCTTCGTTTGGTACTGGACGGACCTTTCGTCGCCCGACCCCTACTTCGTGCTGCCGGCCTTCGTGGGCATCCTGATGCACATCCAGCAGCGATTCACGCCCAACGCGATGGACTCGCAGCAGGCGAAGATTCTCATGTACGTGATGCCCCTCGTCATCGGCGGCTTCATGCTCTTTTTGCCGGCAGGTCTCTGCCTGTACATGGTGACCAACTCCACCCTCACGATGATTCAGCAGCGCGCGATCTACGCCCAGCTGGACAAGGAAGTTGCCCAGACGGCTCCCGCGTTGGAGCCCGAGGACGACGAGGACGGTCCCCAAGACTCACCGGAGAAGCTGACGCCCTCGAGTTCCTCGGCGACGCGTCGTAGTCTCCCATCACGCAAGAAAAGGAAAGCGCGTGGCTGAACGAACCGACTCCCAACCACAAGATGGTGCCCTTCTCGTAGAAGGCGGCGACGACAACAAGGCAGAAGATTCCGCGGAGCTTCTCGACGAGATCCTCGAGCTCATGGAGCTCGACGTGGAAGTCGATATCCGCGACGAAGACGAGGAACGCATCACGCTCGACGTGGTGGGCCCCGACACGGGACGCGCGATCGGCAAGAAGGGCCAGACCCTCGACGCGCTGCAGTTTCTGCTCAACAAGATCCTTAACCGCTACCCCGAAGGTCGTCGCCACATCATTGTGGACGCGGGCGACTATCGTGAGCGCCACGACGCGGGCCTCGAGTCCCTCGCGCAGCGCGAGGCCAAGCGCGCCCTCGACGAGGGCAAGGTCGTCACCCTTCAGCCGATGAGCGCCCGCGACCGCCGCGTCATTCACCTTTCGCTCGCGAAGTTCGAAGGCGTAACGACGGCGTCCCAGGGCCACGGCACGGGCCGGCGCATTCAAATCATTCCAAGTTGAGCGCGTCCCTTCGGGCTGCGATCCATGCGCGCGCGAGTGCGGCGGCGTTTCCCTTGAAGGCCGACGCGCTCGATGC
>JBCCRV010000097.1:0-14886 GCA_039201085.1 Myxococcota bacterium
CTCCCGTCGATGGCGAAAGCCTGACTTTCGATGGCGGCGTTGCTCTTTGGTCACGGGCCTCGGCCCGCTCCCGCATTGCGCCTTGCCCTCAAAAGCCAGGCTCTCGCCCTCTCGGTCCCTTTAGCGGATCGCTTCTCTAGAGCTCATCCCATTTGGGATGAGCTCTAATCTACCCGTTTGCCCGACGGCCGATCTCTCGCGGAGGCGACCGGGACGCATCGCGCACGGAACGCCTCTCTCATCGTAGTGGGCGAAGCACGAGCAAACGCGTAATGTCTTTTCGCATCGTTCACTTCCCTTCGCGTCGAATCAGTCGCCCGCGACGCATCACATAGGCGCAGGCGGCATTGCCCCGCTCGAAGGCAAAGCCGTTTCGGCGCTTGACCTTGCTCAGCCCCCGCGCGTCCTCGCGAAGCTTCTCCGCGTACTTGCTGCGAAGAAGCTGCAGCGCCTCTCGCTTGTTCTGCTGCTGCGAGCGCGAAGACTGAACGCGCACACTAAGTCCGCTCGGCACATGCACGGCGCGCACCGCCGAGGCCGTTCGATTCACATGCTGCCCGCCTGGTCCGCCGGCCCGGCAGCGTTCAAAGCGAACGTCCCCTTCGGAGATCGTTTCGCTCGGGTCAAGCGCAGGCCGCTTCCAAACGAGCACGCCGACAAACCAGCGCTTTCGCTGGCCACGCCCGCGCGCGGCTTCATGGAGCACGTGCGTGCCTTCCAGCGCCCGCAGCAACGGCAGCGCGTCGTCGCCCACACCGCGGAGCTCAAGGCGCACCAAGCTTCGACCGGTCGCGTGACGCTTGACGGCGCCGGCGCCGGCGAAGTCGGCGGTGATCTTTTCCGCCAGTCGCTCCGCGAAACGCAGGGCCGGCTCCGGCGCCAGACCGGCGGTGATCTGCACAACGACGTCGCTCATCGCTTCACCGTGACGAGCGGAAGAAGCGAAGCAACGGGCCGCGCCAGACCGTGGGATTCGATCGCATCCACAACGCTCGCAATGTCCTTGTACGCGCCGGGGTGTTCTTCGTAGAGCACCTCGTTCCGATCGCAGAGCACATGCCCGCCGTGGGCCGTACGCCGAAGGTCCTTTCGCCTGTACTTCTCGCGAAAGCGCGCGCGGGCGTCGCCGCGGGTCAGTCGTCGCCCCGCGCCGTGCGCCACCGACGAGAGCAGCCGTTCATTGCCCAGACCCTTCATCAGCCACGTCGGCGTGCCGCGCGTACCGAGCACCACGGTGTCTTCGTCATCGCCGGCTGGCGCGCAACCCTTGCGGTGAAGGAACGCTTCCCGACCTTCGTAGGCGTAGGGCACCACCGTGTTGTGCACGAGGTCGAAGGTGGCGCTTTCGGAGGCGCGCGTATCGCCGAGCGCGCTCATCAAGCGCCAGCTCAGAAGGAAGCGGTTCGCTTCCGCAAAGCGCACGCAGCCGGCCAGCTCGGCGAAGTAGCGCTCCACCGACCCTTCATCCTTGAGCGGTCCGCCCTGCCAGCGCGCCGCGACGCGCGTGCCGACGCCACGCGAACCGGAGTGCACGACGATGGCGACGTGCTTCTTCGTAAGGCCCAGCGCACGCGCACGCGCCTTGTCGACGATCGACTCCACGCGACTGATCTCCGCGAAGTGATTGCCCGCGCCGATCGTGTCGAGGTCGCTAAGCTCGGGCGGCGGACCGGACGCCGGAAGGTCCGTCATCGGCGCGCGATCGGCAGCCGCCCGCGCGGCCTGACGAAGCTTCGTCGGCAAGCGGTCTACGTCCGCCAGACCGCGCACGCCGCCAAACCACGCCGCGCGCATCACGTCGGTCGCTTGGAGGGGGTCGCAGTCGAAGGCCGCGTTCACGCGGCGCACGAGTGCGTCACCCCGGTGCTTTGCGCGGCACACGCGAAAACGAACGCCGCAGCCCGTGTCGCCGCCCACCAGGCGCGGCCACACGTGCGTCATCGCAAAGCAAGCGCCAATGGGAAAACCGGGGCCCGCGTGCAGGTCGGCCTGACCCACGGCGCAGAGGCAGTCGTCCCGCTGGCCCACGGCCTTCAGCTGCGCGTAAGCATCGCTCTCGATGGGTATGTTGTCTCCAGCAAGGAGATGGGTGTTGTCCACGGCTCACCCCTTGAGCGAAAGGCATGCCAGCACAAAAGCCCTGCTTCTCTCGACATAATGGTGCGCATCGCATCATTTTAATGGTGCGACTTTCACCTTGGTGGTACGTTGTGCATCACCGATGCGCACCCTGCTGACCTGGAGCGACCGACCGCCCGGACCGCGCCCAAAGCACCGCGCGCCCCGCCGTCATCATGACGTGGGCCCGGTCATGCGCTTGGTGAACGCGCCGGAGAGCAAGTCCTACGACCACGTCATCGTGCTCTTCACCGAAGAAGGCCGGCGCGGCGCGACGGAGCTCGTGCGCGACCTGCACCCCCGCAGCACGGAAGTGCGGCTCGTCGCCCTCGCCGATCCATCGAACTACGCCGAGGTCTTTAGTGCGGCGAAGGCGATCACCGCCGACCTGAACGGCCCCGTCGACATCGTGCTCTCCGCCGGCACGCCGCAAATGCAAACGGTGTGGGTCGTACTCACCAAGGCGGGCTTTTTGGACGCGCGCCTGCTCCAGGTGATCCCGCCGGCCTTCGTGCCCAATCCCCATCCGCACGCGACGCGCGAGGTCATGCTCGACTTCGAAGGCTTTCCGGAAATCGTGGCGCTGCGCGACGAAGTCGCCCGCCTTCGAAGCGAGGTCGCGCCGGACACGCTCGTCGGCCAAAGCGACGCCATGGCGCGCGTACGGCAGCGCATCGCCCGCGTCGCGCCGTCCACGATTCCCGTCGTCATCGCGGGCGAAACGGGCGTGGGCAAAGAACTCGTCGCGCGCGCGATTCATCGCGAAAGTCATCGCAGCGGACTCTTCGTCGCAGAGAACTGCGGGGCGCTCAGCGAAAGCGTGCTCGAGAGCGAACTCTTCGGCCATGAGAAGGGCGCCTTCACGGGCGCCCTCGCCCGGCGTGCGGGCCTTTTCGAACGCGCCGACGGCGGCACACTTTTCCTGGACGAAGTGGGCGAGCTCAGTCCGCGCATGCAGTCGAGCCTGCTGCGCGTACTTCAAGAAGGACGGCTCCGTCGCGTCGGCGGCGAGGCGGAAGTCGCCGTGAACGTGCGCGTCATCGGCGCCACGCACCGCGACCTGCGCGCGATGGTCGCCGCCGGCACCTTTCGCGAAGACCTCTACTACCGCCTCGCCGGCGTGCGCATCGAGGTGCCACCGCTGCGTCAGCGCGTCGAAGACCTGCCCGCACTCATCAACGCCTTTCAAAGCGCCGATGCACCAAGGCTCACCGGCTCAGCGCGGCGCGCACTTCGCCGCTACCGCTGGCCCGGAAACGTGCGCGAGTTGCGCGCCGAAACACGCCGCTGGGACGTCTTCTGCGACCAGCTCGTGCGCGAGTCCGATCTCTCGCCGGAGATCCGCGGCATCGCGACTTCACCCCAGCCCGAGTCCTCGGCAGAGCATGTCACGGAGCCTCTCAGCGAAGCCGTTGCCCGCCTCGAACATGAGCTCATCGCGGCCGCCCTCGAAGCGAACGACGGGAACCTGGCTCGAACGGCACGAACACTGCGCATCGACCGAAACACGCTCAAGCGAAAACTCAAACGCATGGGGCTTCGCACCTAAACGCACCCTTCCAACTCGGCATCACAGGATAGAAGCGGTTCAGACGCTCCCCGGCGCCATCATGCGCAGTCGCCAGCGACGCTCGGGTCATGAGCACGCGGCTCAATGAGCGCGGGTCCGACGCCTGAAGGCGGTGGGCGCTATCCCGTAGCGAAGGCGAAAGGCGCGTGAGAAATGCGACGCGCTCTTGAAGCCCGAATCGATGGCGATGGTGAGCACGGGACAGCTCGAAGGCGACTGGGAAAGTAGCATCGCGGCATGCTCAAGCCGGCAGCTCAGTATGGTCCGCGCGATCGTCGAGCCCGCTTTAGCAAAGAGCGCGTCCAAGTGGCGTCGGCTGATGCCCTGATTGGCGGCGACCCGATCCGGTGTGAGCTCGGGATCGCCGACACGGACGCGAATGTACGTAAGCGCCCGTTCGTAGCGGGATGAACGACGCGGACCCGAGTCGGACATCGGGGTCGACAAAAGAACCAGCGAAAGAAGGGCGCCTAGGGCGTTCGGCATGTGCGAATCGTTAAGGTCGCGCGCGGCGCGGGCCAGTCCAACCACGTGTTGAAAGAGGAGCTGATCCACGGGGTTTTCGGGATCCGTTGTCCGGCCGAAAAGCACATGCGGAACTGCCCCCAACATGCGCTTTGGCAGGAGCACAAAGTTCTGCGCAAAGGGGTCGAATGCTTGCAGCTCCAAGGGCTTGCCGACATCCGCAAAGACGAGCTGCCCCGGCCGCAGCTCCACCCACGCATTTTCAAAACGCAGTTCGCAGCGGCCGGACGTCTGAACCAAGAGGGACACCTCGGCGGAGGACGGCTCGGTGGGTGTATGCACAACATGTTGACTCCCCGCACACACCGTGTGCACGGACGCGTCGCCGAGCTTCGAAGCGTGGTAGGACCATGAAGGCGCTGGCGACGCGGGCTCGGGGAGCTCAGACGGCGGACGCTGCCAGCCACGGTGCCAACAGCGTCCGGCCGCTCAAACGCATCAGCACCCACCCCGCGCCGTACACCACCACAAACCCCGGTACGAGCAGCCAGTAGACCGAGCGAAGCCGCTCGGCCCGTCGCCAAGGAATCACCGAACCGGCGAGGCCCATAAAGTACAGCGCAAGGCCAACGAACTTCGCCGTGCGCACGACGCTCCACGCAGTCACGCGGGCCCTCCCCCGTTGCAAAGCAGCGGAGCTGCTGGCGGTGCGACGGCCTGAATGCTCATGCGCGCGTTGGCTTTACTGAAAGGAAGCGGGGCTGCGTTCGAGGAATCGAAGGCCTCGTATTCAGCGGGCGCGTCTTCCATCGCCAAAGGCTAGCGAACGGCGCGCGCTTGGCTGGCCCCAACTGGTGGCGATCGATTGACCCAGCTGGAGGTGAAGATCGCGCGTCAGGAGCGCGTCTTCGATCTACCAGCGGCGCGTGAGCCATGCGGCAAGCCACGGCGAAAGAGCGACCAGCACCCGAAGGATCTTCGCCTTGCCCACGAACACTTCGTCCCGCCCGCGACGCAGGCCCCGGACGATTTCCGCTGCGGCGGCCTCGGCACTGATCTTTCCGCGGCCGCGACCTTGAGTCATCGCGGTGTCGACGTGATGAGCACGTGTTTATTCGCGAGCTTCATCGCGTCTCCGCGGAGAGCACCAGATCGCGAAAGGCCGAGGGCGGAACGTCGTAGAAGCGCCGAAAGCTTCGCGTGAAGTGAGCCTGATCCGCGAAGCCCGCGCAAAACCCGATCTCCCCAAGCTTCAGCCGCGAATCACGCATCATCTGTTCGGCGGCGTCGACGCGCGTGCGAAGGAGCGTCTCCGAAAAGGTGCTCTTTGCTTCACTGAGCTGACGCTGCAGCGATCGCCGCGATAGGCCAAGTGCCGACGCGGCCGTGTTCAAATCCCACCGCCGAAGCAGGTCGTCGCGAAGGAGCGCCGAAAGCCGAAGGGCGATGCCCCGACTCTCGGTGAGGGCCGGCGCTTGCGGCGTATGGGCGGCGGCGGAAGCGCACGTCAGCTGGAGCACGCTGGTTTCGCCGCGGACCTCGGCCGTCGATTCGTGAAGCAGGTCCCGGTCGGACACGGCCACCGCCTCGGGCGAGTCCGCGATCGCGGCACTGCATACTTCGATGCCCGCCAGCTCCATTAGACCGACCAGAACTCCCCAGATGAAAAGGTCGCTGACGAAGTGAATCGACCCGCCGTCGAGGGCAACGTGATGCAGCACGATGGTTGTGCGTTCACCCGGCTGCGTCGAAAGCAGCTCGGTCCGGTTTCGCGAATGGCCGAAGCGCTCCAGGCGCAGCCAGCGGTCAAGCACGAGCTCCGGGTAGCTTGCGCTCGCCAGCGCCGCGACGACGGGGTGGGCCCGTAGGCCCTTCACCTCCGTGCCGAGCTCGAAGGCAGCGCGCCACCCCGACGCCTTCACGGCGGCGCTGAGCATGCCGACCTTGTCGAGTCCGTCGACGTTCAGGTCCGGAAAGCGCGCCCGCAGCGCCATGCGGAGCATGGCCGTCAGCGACTCGCTGGTCATCCTGCCTTGATCTTCGCTTTCCATCGAACCTTGGACTAGGAGCAGGGCCGCGATCATGGCAACACGGACGCGGAGAGCTCCGGACGATCGGCGAGGATCGCGTCGATGTCCGGCGTAAAGGGAACGCGCTCGAAGGACCACGCTTCGTACTCGTTCACCCGTTCGGCGCAGCGATCGACGGCCAAGGGATCGCCGAAGGTGAGCACGTCGTCGCGCAGCTCCGCAAAGTCCTCCATCACGCAGGTGCGAACCGGAAAGAAGGGCGTGCCGCAGTTCGCCGGCGCTGTGTCCGTGCGTTGCCCCGACACGAGGCCGCAATCGTCCACGCCCAGCACGGCGAGAAGCTCCGGGCTGTCCAGGAAGGACACCAGCCAACTTCCGCGGTCGGACCAATCGAGCTCACGGGCGTCGGCAGAGATCGCCGCCGGCCCGCCGAGCGTGTAGTCGCGCACGATGTCCCAGCGCACGATCGGAATCGTTTGCGCCTCGTCCGCGTACACGGTCACGACGTGCCAGCCGGTCGCTTCGCCCATGATCCAAATCAGGTCGACCCAAGCCGTCGTCTCGCCCACTGTCACAGGCGCCGTCGTACGCCAAAGACCGCGAACGTCGCCCGCATCATTGGCCGCTTCCGCCTGGTCGATGAGCTGCGCGATGTTGGCCACCGGCTCCACGCTATCGTCTGCACAAGCCGCAAGACCCAAAGCGAGCGCCACCAGTACGGCCCCTCGGCCGCCGAAGAGGGTGTTTGAAAAATCCATCGGGGTTCCTTTCGTTCGAAAACGCCGGCCCATGCCGACGGACGAACGCTCGGTTCGCTCCACCGAAGGAAGTTGAACGAACGCGCCAAAATGAACCCGTCCTCACTGGTCTACGTAGGTGGATGGCTGGAGCGCACGGAAAACTGCGGCGCAGCGTATCGGGACGAGCTTTAGCGCGGGCCTTCCATCGCTTCGACCACGTAGTCGACCCATGCGCGCACGCGCGGAAGGCTCCGCAACTCCCGCGGGTAGGCGAGGTAGATGCTGCTGTCGAAGCTGGTGGCCGTGACGTCGTGGTCCGTGAGCACGGGGACGAGCACGCCCTCGTCGAGCTCGGCGCGAATCGCCCAGTCCGGTTGAACGAGCAGGCCGACGCCGTCGACGGCGGCCCGCGAGAGCAGGTCGGCGTTGTTAGACTGGAGCACGCTTTCGCGCGTCGGAATGCGAACAACGCGTCCCCCTTTGCGAAAGGTCCAGGTGTGATGGGGCGTCGCGTAGAGGAACGCGAGCATGGCGTGACCGGCAACGTCGTGCGGATCCTCGATCTCGGGGTGCGCCTTTAGGTAGCTCGGCGCCGCGACGAGGCGTGACCGCTGATCGCCAAGCTTTCGCGCGATGAGGTTCGAGTCCTTCATGCGGCTTAGGCGAATCGCCACGTCGAACTCCTGCGCGACGAGATCGACGATGCGGTCGTCGCTAATTAGCTCCACGCGAATGTTTGGATAGCGCCGGGAAAAGCCGGCCATGAGCGGCGCGATCCACATCCGGCCGTAGCGCCAAGGCGCAGCAACGCGCAGACGGCCGGAGGGCGCCGCGTCCGTCAGCCCAATCGCCAAGCCATCCACGTCGCTCAGGAGCCTTCGAGCGCGCTCGAGGAGCCGCTCACCAACCGCCGTGAGGCGTACGCTGCGTGTCGTTCGCACGAAGACCGCCGCCCCAAGGCGCACCTCCAGCTGCTGGATCTGACGCGACACCGATGAGTTTGCGATCGCGAGGCTTCGTCCCGCCGCGGAGAAGCTCCCCAGCTCCGCAACGCGAACGAAGGTCGCCAAATGACCGATGAGGTGGAGCATCGCTTGTTGCTCTCATTCAAGCAAAAACCATCCAATTATTCCATTCAAAGGAACAATCTTTTCCGCTTCGCCGGGGTTTTACGCGCCGAAAGACGCGCCACGTTGCCGTCTACGAAAGGCAAACGCTATGGAACGCACCGACGCCATCATTCACTACCATTCGCCCGCGGACCGGGAGCCAGCCATTTATGTCGACGCCGGCGGCGTGCCCGGCCGGCTGCTCTTTCCCGCCCTTGAAGCCCGACGCGTCACGCTGCGAAACGCCCGTCTTGCCAGCAGCGCCGTGAACTTCGAACGAGACGGCCTGGCCTTTGTGCATTCGCCGACGGCAGTTGCGGACCTGCGCGACGAAGCCCAGCGCGCCGCGTACGGCCACGAACTCGAAGCGCTGCTGAAGGCGCAAACGCAGGCCCTTGAAGTTGTGGTCTTCGACCACACGGTGCGCACCGAAGGCGAAGGCGAGCGGCCCCCGGCGCGGCACGCCCACAACGACTACAACGCCGTTTCGGCGGCCCAGCGATTGCTCGACGTGCTCGGCGAAGAGCGCGCACAAGCGTGGAAGGAAGGCCACTACGGAATCGTCAACGTATGGCGTCCGATCGGCGCCACCGTCGAGCGGGCCCCGCTTGCCTTTGTGCGGCCCGAGTCCGTGCGCCACGAAGACTGGGTCAACGTCGATATCGTCTACCCCGATCGCCGCGGCCACGTCACGGGGCTGCTCCCCTCCACGGCGCACGAGTGGGTGTTCTGGCCTCGCATGACCCCGGACGAGGTGGCGATCTTTCGCGTGGCGGACAGCGCCGGTAAGCCGCCCGTGGCCCACTCGGCGGTCGACCCCAGCGACGTGGCGCCCGGCGCGCCG
The DNA here is from genome assembly GCA_039201085.1 of Myxococcota bacterium. Taxonomy (GTDB): domain Bacteria; phylum Myxococcota_A; class Polyangia; order Polyangiales; family Houyiibacteriaceae; genus JBCCRV01. Next base: position 8,877 of record JBCCRV010000097.1, read on the forward strand.
ACGCGCGTGAGCCTCGAAAGCCGCGTCCTTGTGAGGTACGCGTGAGCGAGGCCACGTCAGCGTTGATCGCGTTTCAGTCGCAGGTGCAGGATGCGGGGGGCGAACTGAGCTGGGACACGGCCGCCTCGGGAAGGCAGGCGGACGGCGAGAAGGGCAGCATCGCGGCCACGACCTCGTCGCACTCGCGGCAACAAGCGTAGCCCGCGCCGCAATCGCCGCCGCCGCAGCCTTCACGGGTGCAGAAACCCATGGCGCCAGGCTCACCGAGGCAGGTAAGCGCACCGTCGCCGGGGCAGTCATCGTCCGACGCGCAGGGCGTACCGACGCCGTCCTCGGTCACCGGAAAGCCGGGGCCGCCGCTCCCGGGTTCAAAGGCCGAGAGATTGACGGAGGCTAGCAGATCGTAGTCTTCGTCGACGGCCGCCATGCGGTGACGGGACGCTTCCGCGAAGGCTTCGTCGGCGCGAAGCGCCTCCAGCGTAGCGGCGCTCGGAAAACGTTCGATTCGCACTTGATCCCAGGTGCGAGCGTCACCGATGAACACGCCGTCCACGCGGAAACGAATCGCTTCTTCCACGCCCAGTTCCGCCTGCGTGTCGCGAAGGGCCGCGTCGTAGCGCGCCATCGCTTCGATGCCCGTACCGGTTTCGTCCGTCTCGTACGCGGCAAGGTCGCGAAGCCGAATCATCTGCACGCGGTCGAAGGTCGGGTCCGAAGCCGTTGAAGGAAAGGGGGCTTCGGCGGGTTCGAGGGCGTCGCTCTCTTCCGGGTAGGCGACGAGCACAATGCTCGACTCCAGGCCAGCGTCCTTGTGAATCGAACGCGCCGCGAAGCCCGGGTCCTCCGACATGGCGAAGAGCGCAAGGGGGCAGGGGTATTCGACGATCGCGACCTCGTCCCACTCGCTCGCTGCACCGTCCGAGGTCGAAGATACGCGCGCCGTGTAGACGACGCGGGCACCGATGGCTTCGAGGAACTCGACGGGCGCGTAGAGGGCGTTGGCTTCCTCGCCCGTGAGGGTCGTTTCCCGCCCGTCCGGGTACACGGCCTGCTCCCGGAAGCGAATGAAGTTGACGTTGTAGAAGGGCCCGTCGAGGGGCGCCTCCAACATGCGCATGACCTGCTCGAGGTTGGTGTCGCCGAAGGAGCGCGCGGCGTCGACGTCCATGCCGGCGAGGAGCTGCGGGAGTAGCTCCGGTCGCTCGCATAGGTCGTCCGTGAGGGCGATCGGCTCGGGCGTGCTGCTGTCGGGCGCGCTCCCGTCCGCAGCCGGTGCGTCCGGCGCGGCGGAAGCGTCGGTGCCGACGTCGGTGCTATCGCTCGCCGAATCGTCGTCCGAGCAGGCGGCGATGAACGAAAGGCACATCAAGGCGGCGATGAACGAAAGGCACATCAAGGTATGGACGAACTTCATGGGGATTCTCCAGAAAAAGGGGGGTGCGATTCACCCTGCGCCCTGGGTGTTGAGGGACTTTGGAGGCCGTGCATTTAGGCGGGCTCCACAGTCCTTCAACATCTCCCGCCCACCTTGGTCCAAGGGGTACACTGAGGCGAAATGGAGACCCGGGCGCAGGTGCTGATCATCGAAGACGACCTTGGCGTCGTGCAGGGCCTCGTTCGTGGCCTCGCCCGGGCGGGCTTCGACACGCGGGTCGCCATGCGCGGCGACGCAGCGCTCGAAGCCGTGCTCGAGGACAGCGTGGACCTCGTGCTTCTCGACCTCATGCTCCCGGAGCGCTCCGGCTTTGAGATCCTCGACGCCGTGCGCTCCCGCGTGTCCGTGCCGATCTTGGTGCTCTCCGCGCGGGACGATCTCGACTCGCGGCTGCAGAGCTTCGATAGCGGCGCCGTAGACTTCATTCCCAAGCCCTTTTTCATTGAAGAGATCGTGGCGCGCATTCGAACGCGGCTCGCACTCCGAGACGCCGGCCCGCGGCGCGAGCTCTCGCTGGGCGGGGTCACGCTCGATCTCGACGCCCGTACGGCGCATCGCGGCGCCGAAGCGTTAAAGCTCACGCGCTTCGAGTTCAACGTGCTCGCCTACCTTCGGGAAAACGCAGGCCGAGCCCAGACGCGCTCGCAAATCGCTGAGCACGCGCTTTCCGAAAGCGGCGAATGCGACGACCGCACCGTCGACAGCCACATCTCGCGCATTCGCAAGAAGCTCGGCGGGCGGGCCGCCGAATGCGTAAAGACCGTGTGGGGCATCGGCTACCGCTGCGACCTGGAAAGCGCATGAAGACGCGCATGCCCCGGAGCCTCGTGGCGGGCGTTGCGCTGACCGCAGCGCTCGTCGGCTTCACAACCCTCCTCGGCCTAGCGACGGTCTTTCCCTCGATGCGTCGCTCCGTCGTCGCGTACCAGCTCAGTGCGATCGACCGCGAAGACTGCGAGCGCGCGCCAGAGAGTTGGGGATGGCGCTCCGGCGAAGTGTCCTTCTACGCCTACGACACGAACGGCCGATCGCAAAACCCTGCGGCGCCGCGCATGGAGCCGGATTTGCTCGAGCAAGCTCTCACACACGAGCTGCCCGCCGTTCGTCGCGACGACCATCGCGTCGTCGTCGTGCGCGTACAGGCTTCTAGCGGACCTTGCGCGCTCCTTCGCGTCACGTCGCGGAACTCCGAAACGCAAACGAGCTCCACGCTTCTGACGATTCTCGGCGGGTCCACGCTCCTATCCGCGCTCATCGCGATGGCCGCGATGCTCTGGCTTGTCGTTCGGCCGCTGCGTCGGCGCATCCTGGCGCTGGCTGACGCGGCCAACCGCGTCGGCGAAGGTACCTTCGATGAACCGGCACCGAACGACGACGCCCTCGGTGCGATCGGCGCCGTGCTCTCGGCGAGTCATGCGCGCCTCGTGGACGCACGAAGCGCACTGGAGGAACGCAACCGCGCCCTCGAAGATCACCTCGCGGGGATCGCCCACGATTTGCGCACGCCCCTCTCGAGCATGCACCTCGCCCTTGAATCGGTGGCGGCCGAGTCCGAGGGCACGCTCCACGAGGAAGCCAATCAGGCGCTCGCGGACGCGGTCTACCTCTCCTCCCTTGTCGAAAACCTGCACCACGGGACGCGCCTTCGCCACGCCGTGGACGTGACCGAAGGACGGGTCGAACTCGGCGAACTCGTGCGGCGCATCGAACAGCGCTTTTCGATCATTGGGCGACACGCAAACGTGTCCGTCGCCGCCAGCGTTCCCAGCGATGCGCTGTGGACGAGCTGCCGGCCGGCCCTTGCCGAGCGGGCCATTGCCAACCTTGTGCAAAACGCCGTGGAGCACGGCGCCAGGCCGGGAAACGTGGCGATCACGCTCGAAGCTTTCGAAGAAGGCCGGCGATTTTCGATCGTCGTTGCGGACGACGGCCCGGGCATCGGCGCGGAAGCGCTCGAAGAGTTGGCGTCGCTCGACGCGGAGACGTTTTTGGTCGAAGCCGCACGCACGCGGGGACCGGGACTCGGCATGCTGATCACGTCCGAAATCGTTCGACGCGCCGGCTGGACCATCACCTACGAACGTACCCAACCCACGGGCTTTCGTGTGTCGATCGAGGGTGCATGCACCGACTGAACCGAGCGCGCGCTTCGCTGCGGAGCGCGCGATGATCGCCTTGCTTCTATCGGCGCGGGCGAACGCTTCGAAGCGCTCCCCTGTATGCCAGCCTGCAGAGCACGCGCCCGAGGCGCGTCAGTCGCAGCTGCCCGCGCCCGATTCGCACGTCGGCGGCGGGCAGGCGAAGTCACGGGTGGTGCTCCCGCTCGAGCACTCGCAGCGGTAGCCCGCTGCCGGCGCCGGCTCATCGACGCACACCGCATCGGTATCGCCGTTCGCGCTGCAGGGGTTGGGATCGCAGCTGTCGATCTCCTGGCAGACGCGGTCGCTCGTGGCCGTGCCCGGCGTCTGCTCTTCTTCGCCCGGTCCGCATTCGGTGAACGCGCGGCAGCTTCGCGTATTGTTGACGCGCGCCGAAAAGGTCCCGGGCTCGCACGGAACGCAGACGCGATCGCTCACGGCCGTGCCCGGTGTACCCATGCGCGACCCAGGCGAACAGTCGGTCCAGCGCAGACACGAATCGGCATTGGCCCCCGCCGAATAGAAGCGCGCCGCGCAGGGCGCGCAAACGCGGTCCGCGCGGCTACTGCCAGCGGCAAACACAAAGGAGCCGGGCGCACACTCGGTAAAGGGCTCGCAGCTCACGGCGTTGAAAACGGCGGAAAAGGTCCCCTCCTCGCACTGCGCACACACGCGATCGCTGAGCTCATCACCGGCGACCTGCACGTAAAACGCGTCCACACAGTTCGTCTGCGCAATGCACGCCGTCGCCGGATCGGCATCGTGATCCCACGTGTTCGTTCCGTCGCCTTCGACGCCGCACGGCCTCGCGGGAAAGTCGGCTCCGGGGCAGTGTTCGCCCGCTTCGCACGCCGCGCACTCAGCGGGCGAACTAAACGTGGCCGCACGCGTTTGAACCGTTCCTGCCGGACACGCCTCGGCGGCCGTGCATAGCGCTTGGTTCGCCTCTGCGGAGAACGTCCCGGCTTCGCAAGGCTCGCATGCGCGGTCGGCGCTCGACGAACCCTCGGCGGCGACGAAGGTGCCCGCTTCGCACTCGGACCACGGCTCGCAAAAGGACGCGTTTTCTTCGGCGGAAAACGTGCCCGAATCGCAGCCCACGCATACGCGGTCGCTCGTCGCCGTGGCTTCTTCGAGCACGTACTCGCCCGGTGCACAGCGCGAGTGGGGTACGCAGGGCGTGAAGGGATTCGCATCGTCATCCCAGCGGTTCGCGTCGCAGGGCAAAGACGCCGGCCCGTCCTCGACGTCGCCATCGTCGACGTCGCCGTCGACAAAAGAGCTGTCCATGGACGTGTCGGCGCCAGCGTCGAGGTCGGTCATGCCGAGATCGACGCCGCCGCCGCCATCGCGGGCCGCATCGACATCCGTTCGGCTGTCGAAAGCCGCGTCGGCGGACGAAGCGTCACGGACCGATCCATCGACCACCACGACGGGCCCACCCGACGCATCCGCATCGAGCGCCAAGCCGTCCGCGTCTGCCGCGCCGAGCGCTCCGTCGGCTGAATCCGTCACGCGCGCATCGTTGGGCACGTTTGGCACCTGGCCGCTCGAACCGGCTCCATCGCCGCAGCCCGCGAGCGACGCCACGAGCACCAGCATGATCGATGACCTCAAGGGGGACATTGAGGTTCTGGTACGAGCTGGGCGCCAAATCCTTTAGCTCAAACGCCCGTGTTGCTCGGGCATGCGCCCCCCAGGCATGGCCGATTTTGCTGCGCTCTAAACGGACTTACGCGCTCAAGCTACTGGGTCTGCGTCTGCGCGGGAGCTTGGCTCATGCCACGGCCCGGCTGGTTCGCGGGCGGGTGGCATACGCTGTCGCCGCAGCGGTTGGGGAAGTAGCAGCATTGCGATCCACACGGCACCACCATCGAACCCGCGCACCGACTCGTGCCCTGCGGCCCCATCGAGGTCATGCCCGGAGCCATGCCCTCGGGCGCCATCGATTCCATGCCCATACCGTTTTGCGCCTGTGCGCTTCCGGTCGCAAAGGTCAGGGCGACGCGAGCGCCGCCCGCGGCGGCTTGGCGCGCGGCGGTTGCGCCCTGAATCGCTTGGGCCACCGCACGCTGCACGCACTGGTCGAGCCGCCGCGCGCCGGTGCTCGAGCTGCCCACATTTCCGGTGCAGCGGGCACCTTCGCAGCGGACCGAGACGACCAGGTTTCCAAAGCCGGGGTTCGAACGCAGGCACGACGCGAGGGCGTTCCTCGCACCGCGAACGGCGCTCTGCACGCTTGCGGCGCTTCGACCCGCCTGAACGCGGCCGAGGTACACGCGGCGCGACCCGTTTGTCACCAGGCCTTCTAAACGGTTGAAGTCGGAGGCCGCGAGCGAACCCCTCCCCTGCGCGAGGCCAAGCGCGCAGACGGCGGTGGTGGCCAGGGCGGCGGTCCAAATGAGGTGGCGCGGTTTCAAAGTCATGGCGTACTCCC